>DATEIG010000783.1:0-6451 GCA_035279185.1 Mycobacterium sp. | reverse complement strand
TTGGTCAGCCGCGCCTTCCACTCCGACCGGCTCGGACCGTTCTGCCAGGCACTCGCTGAGCTGTGCGGCAAGGACATGGTGCTGCCGATGAACAGCGGCGCCGAGGCGGTGGAAAGCGGTATCAAGGTGGCTCGCAAGTGGGGCACCGACGTCAAGGGCGTGCCGGCCGACCAGGGCAACATCGTGGTGGCGCAGAACAACTTCCACGGCCGTACGACGACCATCATCAGCTTCTCCGACGACGACACCGCGCGCCGCGGGTTCGGGCCCTACACGCCCGGCTTCCGTTCGGTTCCGTTCGGTGACGCCGAGGCGTTGGCCGCTGCCATCGACGATCACACCGTCGCCGTACTCATCGAACCCATTCAGGGCGAGGCGGGCATCATCGTTCCGCCCGACGACTACCTGCCGCGCGTGCGTGCGCTGTGCACCGACCGCAATGTATTGATGATCGCCGACGAGATCCAGTCCGGTCTCGCTCGCACCGGCCGCACGTTCGCGTGTGACCACTGGCGCGTCGTGCCCGACATCTACCTGCTCGGCAAGGCCCTCGGCGGCGGTGTGGTGCCGGTGTCCGCTGTCGTCGCCGACCGGGACATCCTCGAGGTGCTGCACCCCGGCGAGCATGGTTCCACGTTCGGCGGCAACCCGCTGGCCGCGGCGATCGGCACCACCGTCGTGGCGATCCTGCAGCGCGGTGAATTCCAGGCGCGATCGGCCGAGCTCGGCGAGCGACTGCACACCCGACTGCGCGGCCTCGTCGGCAACGGTGTGCTCGGTGTGCGAGGGCTCGGCCTGTGGGCCGGCGTCGACATCGACCCGTCGCTGGGCACCGGCAAGCAGATCAGCATGCGGCTGGCCGAGCGCGGCGTGCTCGTCAAGGACACGCACGGGTCGACGTTGCGCTTCGCACCGCCTCTGGTGATCACCGCCGACGAAATCGACTGGGCCGTAGACCGATTCGCCGAGGTGCTGGCGCAGGCTCGCTGACCTAGTACTTCGCGGTGCCGCGGTCGACGGCGATCTGACTACCCGAGATCGTCGCCGACCCGTCACTCGCGAGCCACGCGACGACGTCGGAAACCTCTTCGGGCAGCATGAACTCCATCAGACCCTTCTTGCTCTGATGGTTGACCGGGTGGTACGGCATCGGCGAGAAGCTGTGCACGTATTGCGGGAACTTGGTGAACAGCTCCATCATCGCCTCCTTCTCCACCATCGGCGTCTCGATCGAGTACGGATGGATGGAGTTGACGCGAATACCGAACTCGCCCAACTCGATCGCCAATGCGTTGGTCAGTGCGACGAGCCCGTGCTTGCTGGCCGAGTAGTGCCCGTTGCCAGGTGTCGCCTTGAGGCCGGCAGAGGAGCTGACGATGACGATCGACCCGCCGTTGCCCGCCTCGATCATCGCTGGCGCGGCCGCGCGGATCGTGCGCCAGCTTCCGTTGAGGTTGATGTCGATGACGGTGTCCCACTGCTCTTCGGACATCTCGTGAATGCGTCCCCAGCTCAGGACGCCCGCGTTGGCCACCACGATGTCCAACCGGCCGAACTGCTCGATGCCGTCGGCCACCACCTTCTGGAGCGCGGCGAGATCGCGGATGTCCACCTCGCGCGCCAGTATCTTGCGGCCGGTGGCCTCAACGGCCCTCACGGTCTCGGCGAGTTCCTCGGAGCTGCCCAGCGGGTAGGTGATGGTGTCGGAGACCGGTCGGCAGACGTCGATCGCGATGATGTCGGCGCCGTCGTTGGCCAACCGGATCGCATGAGCCCGACCCTGGCCGCGCGCGGCCCCCGTGATGAATGCCACTCGGCCTTCCAGAGGGCTGTCAGATGCCGCCACCGCTGTTCCTTTCGTGGGCTGCGGACCAGGTTAACAGCCGAACTGGAACGTGTTCTAGATCGGGTCGCGGATGATCGGGCAGGTCATACAGTGCCCTCCCCCGCGGCCGCGGCCCAGCTCCGCCCCGACGATCGTGATGACCTCCACGCCCGCCTTACGCAGCAGTGAGTTGGTGTGGGTGTTGCGGTCGTAGGCGAACACCACCCCCGGTTCCACGGCGACGAGGTTGTTGCCGCTGTCCCACTGCTGACGCTCGTAGTCGTACTTGGTGCCGCCAGTCTCCACGACCCTCAATTGCGGAAGGTCCAGCGCGGACGCGACCACCTCTACGAACGGCTTGGTTTCCTCGATCACGTCGACACCGACGTCGGAGTCGGCGGGGACCAACGTGAACGACGCGATGCTGTCGACGATCTCAGGGTAGATCGTGACGACATCGCGGTCGGCGAAGGTGAACACCGTATCCAAGTGCATGGCGGCGCGAAGCTTGGGCATCCCGGCAACAATCACCTTCTCGGCGGCACCCCGGCTGAACAGTTCGGCTGCCACCTGGGTTATGGCCTGGCGCGAGGACCGCTCGCTCATGCCGATGAGAACGACTCCATTGCCGGGGATCAACACGTCACCGCCTTCCAACGTGGCCAGCCCCCAGCTCTTCTCGGGATCCCCCCACCACACAGTGGACCCGACGTAGTCGGGATGGAACTCGTAGATCGCCTTCATCAGCAGGGTCTCGTCGTGACGGGCAGGCCAGAACAGCGGGTTGAGGGTGAGGCCACCGTAGATCCAGCAGGTCGTGTCGCGGGTGTAGAGCGTGTTCGGGAGCGGTGGCATCAGGTACTCGGTGACCCCGGTGTCCTCGCGTGCCAGCGCGCGATACCCGGACTTCATATCGGCGGGCAGGTCTCGCGTGGACATGCCGCCGATGAGCAGTTCGGTCAGTCGACGGGGTTGCAACGAGTCGAGGAAGGCCCGCGTGTCACTCACCAACCCGAGGCCGACCTCGTTAGCGACGATCTTGCGGTCCAGCAGCCAGGACTTCGCGTCGTCGATCTCCATCGTCTCGGTCAGAACATCATGCAGCTCAACCACTTCCACGCCGCGATCGCGCATCTTGTCCATGAAGTCGAAGTGGTCGCGGCGCGCATTCTGAACCCACAGCACGTCGTCGAACAGCAGGTCGTCGCAGTTGGTCGGGGTGAGCCGTTCGTGCGCGAGTCCCGGCGAGCAGACCAGGACCTTGCGCAGTGTGCCGACCTCGGAATGAACGCCGTATTCGCCGGACGGATTGGCCATCGTGGGTTCCTCTCGCGCCGTATGCCGTCAGATCTCAATCGCCCCTGTTGCCAAGAACACCACACCCAGGACCGCACCGAGGACGATCACGCCGAACAGAACCGCCTCGGCCGGCGTGAAGACCCGTAGACCGCGCTCACGGCGGGCCTTGAAGTACAGCGCGGCAGCGGGCGCGTACAAGATGCACGACAACAGCAGCTTGTCGGTTCCCGCGGCGTAGATGAGGAACAGGGTGTAGATCGTGGCCACCGCGGCGATCACCATGTCGCCGATGTGCGACCTGCTGTCGCCGTAGGTCTCGCGGGTGGCGGCCAGTTTGAGCGCGTAGGCGGCGGCGAGCAGATACGGGATCAGGGACAGGGCGGCGGTGAGGTCGAGCATGAAGTCGAGTGCGTCCGAGGCGAACAGCAGCGCGACGAGCAGAAGCGAAATCATCGCCGCTGCCATCACCAGGGCGGGCATGGGGGCGCCGTGGCGATTCGTGCGGGCCAAGAACGTGGGCATGTCCTCGGTCGTCGCGGGGATGAAGAGAACCTCGGCGGCCATGAGCGTCCACGCCAGATAGGCGCCGAGAACCGAGACGATCACCCCAACGCGGATGAAGATCGATCCCCACGGCCCGACCACCGATTCCAGAACTGCCGCCATGGACGGTTGATCGACCGCGGCCAGTTCATCCTGTGGCATCACGCCGTACGACACCAGCGTGACGAGAGCGAAAACGCTGAGCACACTGAGGAATCCGATCACCGTCGCCCGACCGACGTCCTCGCGTCTGCGGGCCATCCTCGAATAGACGCTCGCCCCCTCGATACCCAGGAAGACGAACACCGTGATCAGCATTGTGCCGGTGGCCTGCTCCCAGATCGACGACAGCGAGTATCCCGCACCGCCCCAGAAGTTGTCGGCGAACACATCGGCTTTGAACGCGATCGCGACGACGACGATGAACGTCAGGATCGGCACCACCTTGGCGATCGTGACGATGTAGTTGATGACGGCAGCGTCCTTGACGCCGCGAAGGACGAGGAAGCAGAACAGCCAGACGCCGACGAGCGACACGACGACGGCAAGCACCGTGTCGCCCGCGCCGAACGCCGGCACCACGGCACTCATCGTTGCGGTGATCAGCACCCAGTAGGACGTGTTGCCCGCACAGGCGGACGCCCAGTAGCCGATGGCCGAGTTGAAGCCGACGTAGTCCCCGAATCCCGCCTTGGCGTAGGCGAAGATGCCCGCGTCCAGATCGGGCTTGCGCATGGCCAGACGTTGAAAGACGAACGCCAGCATCAGCATTCCGGCACCCGCAATGGTCCACGCGATGACGGCGCCGAGGACGCCGGTCTCGGTGCCGAATCGCCGTGGGAGCAGGAACACGCCCGACCCGATCATCGAGCCGACCACCATGGCGGTCAGTGTCGGCAGGCTGACCTTGTCGCTCGACGTCTCTGTGGGCGGTGCCGTTGAGGTCATGATCGCGACCTTGGGGTTGAAGTGGCTATAGATCGGACAGGATCTGGGCCCGCTTGGCGGTGTATTCCTCCTCGGTGACAGCGCCTGTCGCCCGGAGCGTTTCGAGTTCCTGCAGACGTTGAGAGGTCGACGGCTCGGGCGGCATCACGGGATACTGCGGCGGCGGGACGCCTGCGCCCGGTGCCGGAACCGGACCGGCGGGCGCCTGCTGCGCGGCGGCGCGCCGGACGACTGACTGGACTTGTTGGCGCGCAGCCGGATTCGATCGCAGATCGATCATGTTGTTCATGCTGATGCCGTTCGCTCTGAGGATCTGCAGGATCTCCATGAGCGCGCCGGTCTGACCGCTGAGGTCGTAGGTTCTGTTGTCCTCGGCAATGGTGAAGGTCGCGGGCACCAGCCCGTTGATCAAAGCGCTGCGTTCCCAATCGATCTGGAAGTTCTGTGTCGCCGGGTCGACCAGCGCGACCAGTTTGCGGCTGGTGAGGTTGCCGAGCCGGGTCACGCTGGCGATGACCCGGTCCTGTGCATTGAACGGCGCGATACCGGGGCCTTCGATGTGCAGTTGCAGCGTCACCAGCGGTTGGTCGTTGATGCGTGTGCCGGTCTCACTCATGCCGGTGATCTGGGCGAGTGCCAGCATGCCGCCCTGTTCGAGGGCCTGCGTCTTGGCGGCCGACTTGGCTCCGAAGTTCGCGATGGCCAACGCGGCGAGGATGTCGATGGCCGTGACGAGCAGACCGACGTAGAACATCCACTTGAGCAGCGGGTCCTGGCCGGTGGCGAAGTAGACGATGAGGAAGATCGGGCCGACGAGACCGCCGCACAGCAGAACCATCAGCTGAGCTTTGATGTAACGCCACACCATCTGCCACGCTCCTCGCTTGACGCGGTTGCGTGTCAGATTATCGCCGAGCGGCGATCTTGACGCGGAGTTATGACAGGGCGGTGGGAACCTCGGGGCCCTGCGGTGCCGGCGCTGCCGAGGATGCGGATCCCAGCAGTTGCTTCACCATGTAGGTCCACATCTGGCCGTCGCTGTCGGCAGTGGTGTAGCTGGTGTGGATGGCGACCGCCTCGGGTGACGCCTCTTCGGCCTCGGGGTCGTAGTCGCAGACCGCGTCACCCGCATCGCAGACGCTGATGGTCCGCACGCCGATGTTCGCGGGCAGGATTGCGGGGGCATGCGCCAGGATCGGCCAATCCTGGGCGGCTCCGCCGGTCTTCTCCGGATTCGTGGACGCGGTACCGATGTTGACGGTGGTGTCGTCCGGGTGCCGATCGCCGTCGGCGATCAGCAGGGCGGCGGCCATATTGGGGTTGGCGCCGATCGCCAGCAGGTTCCGGTGCACGACCATGGCGCCCTGCGAATAACCGGCGAGCACGACCTTGGTCTGGGGGCAGCGCGCCGTGAAGTCTGCGTATTGGGCGCCCAACGCGGCCGTTCCCGCATCGACGCTGCCCATGTAGTCGAGCCAGTCCCCGACTCCGGCGTCCGCCGGGACGTCCTTGGCGGGATAGTTGACCGGTTCAGCGGTGATGGTGCGGCCCTCTTGCGCCAGCTGCTGTGCCAGCGCTTGGTACGACTGGTAGACGATCGCGCCCATACCGTCGTTCAGGCCCACCTCGTAGTCGGTGCGCTCACCCGACCCGGCGGCACCCATCCAGTGGACATCGGGACAACTCGGCGCCGCATTTGCGGTGCCGGTCGCCAAACCGACCAGGGCACTTCCGGCCACCGCGGCCGCACACGCTGCCGCACTCACTCGACGAAACATAAAACCCCCAACCCGACCTGCACAAATACAATATACGGGCTGTTTATCGCCACACAGG
>DATEIG010000782.1:0-2862 GCA_035279185.1 Mycobacterium sp. | reverse complement strand
CTGCGCGTGGCCAACCGAGATGCTCTGTGCACCCTGCTCGAGCCTGCGCTGAAGGCCGAAGGCGCCGACCACTGGTACACGAAGCTCACTGCCGCGGACGTCCCCGCCGGGCCCATCAATGATCTCTCTGAAGCCTTCGCGTTCGCCCGCGGGCTCGGCATCGAGGCGACCGTCACCGTGCCCGACAGCCAGACCCCTCAGGTCGCCAATCCGGTCACGCTGTCGGCCACGCCCGTCACCTATCGAAACGGCCCGCCGCGACTCGGCGACTGGTCATGAATCGGTCCTGATCGCCAACAACCTCCGCGCGTGGACGGCCAGCCACAGTCGGGTCCGCGTGTCGGCTGACTGCAGGTCATCGGCCAACAGGTCACTGATTCTCGCAAGACGGTTGCGCATCGTGTGCCGGTGAACGCCGAGTCCCGCGGCCGCTGCCTCGATCTGGCCGTTGTGGCTCAGGAACTCCGCCACCGTGTCCACCAGATCCTCACCCTGTTCGGCCAGTGGATCCAACGGCGATGCGATGACACGGAGTTCGGCTGAGGTCCGGCCACCAAGGATGATGCCGAGCGCCCCGAGATCGGCGAATTCTGCGAACACGCCGTCACCAGTCGCGCTCGCGGCAATGCGTGCCTGTTCGAGTCCGACGTCCAGCTCGCCGATGCGCACGGGTCGACTCATGCCACCGCGGCCCACGTCGAGCTCGGTGAGGACGGCCGCGAACCGTCGCTTGCTTCCAATGGCTGGCACGACGATCACCGCGTCGTCGTCGATCGGAGTCATCAAGTAGGGACCCGAAGTGGACAGCAGCCGGCCCAGACTCTCTTCGGCGGCCAGTCGCGGACCTGCGCCGGACAATGACACAACCACCACGTCGCTGTTCGGTTCGAATCCGAAATACCGCAGTACCCCACTGTCCACCGTGCGTGCGCCGCCCAGCATCTCGCGCGTCACCGCCGTCCGCAGACGCTGCTCGGCGTCGACAACCCGAGCGGGCTTCTCGAGCGCAAGCGAAATCAGCGACACCGCGTGCGCCACGAGCAGGCGATCGGAATTGTTCAGCGGTTGCGCTGAACGCACCGCGAGGTGGCCGCGAACAGGCTGGGCGGCGCGGAGTTTCTGCACGGTGACGAAAGCGTCCTCGTCCGGGGTGACGATCCCGGCAAGTCGGGCTGTCCCGGATAGGTCACCCATGAGGGCGGCCAGCCGACCCTGCTCGAGTCCTTCGGCGGCCAACAGCCGGCCATCGGTGTCGATGACGGCGACGGTCGCGGCCAGGCACTCGGCCAGTGCGCCGACGACGCCGGGGATACCACCGCGCAACGTCGCTCGTGCGAGCACCTCCTGCTGATCCACCACCTGCTGCACGGATCGCAGCTCATCGGCCTTCAACGCGTCGACGACCGCGCGCGCTATCGCGATGAACGGCGTCGACGCGGGCACCTCGAGCACCGGCAGCCCCAGTTCATCGCCTGCGGCAAGCACCCCCGGGGGAACAGAGGTGAAGGTGGTGCCGGTGTCGACCGCCACGGCGGCGCTGCCGGCCGAAGCCAGGCGCGATACGTAGTCGAACTGTGCCGCATCGCTGGTCCCGACGTTGAGGCCCGTGGTCATCACCAGCTCGCCGCCATCGAGATACGGTGTGGGATCGGCCAACTCGATGGCGTGGGCCCACGAGATCTCCCGGTCGGCGGCCTCCTCGCCCGCAACCAACCGCAGGCCGAGGCCCTCGACCTCGGTCAGGCCCCGTGCGCTGATCGCCATGTCGCCATGGTGCCAGCTACGCGACACGCTCCTGGCGTGTTTGTTCGGCTGACTCCACGAAGGCCCCGAACAGCCGCATCCGATCCGCGTACGAACCGTCCTCGTCTTCGGGGTGCCACTGCACACCGAGATACCAGCGTTGCGGATCTTCGATGCTCTCGACGATGCCGTCCAGCGCCCGCGCTGCCACCACCAGTCGTTCACCGACACGGTCCACGGCCTGGTGGTGTCCGGAACGCCCGATCACCCGATCTGTACCGAGGATGGCTCCCAGCCTGGTGCCCGGTGTGATGTCGATCGGCTCGTCGACGAACTCCGGCTCGCCAGGCGCGCCGTGATGCAACGCATAGTCGACGATGTCGGGCACAATGGTCCCCCCGCGGGCGACATTGAGAAGTTGAATTCCCCTGCAGATTCCGAAGATCGGGATGTCGGCGGCCTCGGCGGCCCCGATCGCGGCGAGCGCATCGCGGTCTGCCCGAAGATCGACACCGTAGCTGGCGGGATTGGGAGTGTGCACGCCGTAGCACGAACCGTCGATGTCTCCGCCGCCGAGCATCAACAGCCCGTCGAACTCTGCGCAATCCGCGGGATTCTCGAGTTTGTGCGTGGTGTCCCACAATTCGTAGGAGGCACCGAGTTCGAGCAAGGTGGACAGTGCTGTGCGGGTGAATCGCTTGACCAGCCCGATGTCAGCGGCGCTGATGTCCGGGTAGTTCAGCGAACCGATGACGCAGACGTGGGCGCGCGGGGTCTCCGGCATCGGCAGGTCGGGGATCACGTCCTGCATGAGCACGCGTTCACCACCGGTCATTTTGAGTCCTTTCGTTTGCGTGCACGGTCGACCAGGTCGGCGAACAACGCCGCGTCGGAATCCGATGATGCATGGCAGTCCTCCGGATGCCACTGCACCGCGACGATATCGGCGCGCTGATGCTCGACCGCTTCGATGACCCCGTCGGCGGCAACGGCGGTGACCGCCAGATCGTTGCCCAACCGGTCTATTGCTTGATGGTGGTAGGACGATACGTCGATGGTCTCGCTACCGACGATGGTGTGCAGGCGCGAACCCACTTTCACTCTCACCGGGTGAACAGC
>DATEIG010000781.1:0-7335 GCA_035279185.1 Mycobacterium sp. | reverse complement strand
CCCAACGGCGTCGGCAAGACGACGCTGTTCAAGACCATCGTCGGCCTCGAACAACCCGACAGCGGCACCGTCAAGGTCGGCGAGACCGTCAAGCTGAGCTACGTCGACCAGAGCCGCGCGGGCATCGACCCGAACAAGACGGTCTGGGAAGTCGTCTCCGACAAACTCGACTACATCGAGGTCGGCCAGAACGAAATCCCGTCTAGGGCCTACGTGTCGGCGTTCGGCTTCAAGGGTCCCGACCAGCAGAAACCTGCGGGCGTGCTGTCCGGCGGCGAACGCAACCGGCTGAATCTGGCGCTGACGCTGAAAGAGGGCGGCAACCTGATCCTGCTCGACGAGCCGACCAACGACCTCGACGTCGAGACGCTGAGCTCGTTGGAGAACGCGCTGGAGAAGTTCCCCGGCTGCGCGGTGGTGATCTCCCACGACCGCTGGTTCCTGGACAGGACCTGTACGCACATCCTGGCGTGGGAAGGCGACGACGACAACGAGGCCAAGTGGTTCTGGTTCGAAGGCAATTTCGCGGCCTACGAAGAGAACAAAGTGGAACGACTTGGTATCGATGCGGCTCGTCCTCACAGGGTTACCCACCGCAAGCTCACACGCGACTAATGTCGCCACTGCGTGTTACGGAGCCGTAACAGCCGCGGCCATTAACGTGGTCGGCGCGCGGAGCTGAGTCAGGAGCGAGCGGAATGACGGTCAATCCGGGGGCGGGGGCTATCGAGGGGCATACGGAGTTGATGGTCGCCCCGGTCACCCTGGAGAAATTGGCCAGGGCATACATCGCGACCTATCACGGCCCCCACGGCGACGCACCGGTCGCCGAAGCGGTCACCGGCCCGGTGGACATGTCCGCGGCAGGCAAGGCGATGTCGCCGAACCTCCTCTCGGCGCACTACAAGCTGGGCAGGCGGCGGCAACCCGGCGAGACGCTCGTCGAGGTCTATCCGGCGGGCGACCCCGGCGGGTTCGGCCCCGCGATCCAGATCGTCACCGACTACGCGACGATGCTGATGGACTCCGTCACGGTGCTGCTGCACCGGCTCGGGGTGGCCTACAAGGCCATCATGAACCCCGTTCTGCGGGTGCGACGCGATCCGTCTGGAGAGCTCCGCGACATCCAGCCCGCCGCTGAGGCCGACAATCGCCACGAAGCCGTCGACGAGGCCTGGATCCACGTTCAGCTGTCGAGTTCGGCGGACCCGAAGGCCATCGACGAGGTCCGCCGTCTTCTACCGTCCGTGCTCGCCGACGCCCGCCAGGTCGCGCTCGACTCGCGTGCGTTGTCGGGCACGTTGCTCGGGCTCGCCAACGAACTGGACACCGACCCCGAAGGCCGGTTCCCCGGCGCCGACCGCAAGGACGTCGCGGGGCTGTTGCGGTGGCTCGCCGACGGGCATTTCGTGCTGCTCGGCTATCAGCGCTGCCCGGTGCGCGCCGGTGAGGCCTCAGTCGACATGTCCAGCCGTCTGGGCATCCTGCGCTTCCGCGACGACGTTCTGCCGCAGCTGACCGACAACGACGATCTCCTGGTGCTCGCGCAGGCGACGATTCCCAGCTTCCTGCGCTACGGCGCCTACCCCTACATCGTCGTCATCCGCGAGCATCCCGGTCATCAGGCGGTCGAGCACCGCTTCGTCGGCCTCTTCACCGTCGCCGCGATGAACGCCAACGTGATGGACATTCCGCTGATCTCGCGGCGGGTCAGCGAGGCCGTTGCGATGGCGCAGCGCGACCCCAGCCACCCGGCGCAGCTGCTGCTCGACATCATCCAGACCATTCCCCGCTCCGAGCTGTTTGCGCTGAGTTCCCAAGAGCTGCTGGACATGGCGATGGCCGTGGTCGACCTCGGTGCGCGTCGCCGCACGCTGCTCTTCCTGCGAGCCGACCAGCTCGCCCACTTCGTCTCGTGCCTGGTGTACCTGCCGCGCGACCGCTACACCACCGCGGTTCGACTGGAGATGCAGGACATCCTGGTGCGCGAGCTTGGCGGCGAAGGCATCGAGTACACCGCAAGGGTCAGCGAATCACCCTGGGCCGTAGTGCATTACACCGTCCGCCTGCCCGGCGGCTCGCGGCCGCAGGACGTCGACGTCTCCCTTGCCAACGAGGCGCGGATTCAAGACCTGCTGACCGAGGCCGCACGGACGTGGGGCGACCGTCTGCTCGGCGCGGTCAAGACCGGCTCCATTGACCAGGTCAGGGCCGAGCACTACGCGGCGGCCTTCACCGAGGACTACAAGCAGGCGGTCACACCCGACGATGCGATCGGTGACATCGCGATCATCGAAGAGCTGCAAGACAACTCGGTCAAGCTGGTGTTCTCCGAGGGCGCTGACGGCACGGCCAAGCTGATCTGGTACCTCGGCGGGCGCTCGGCGTCGCTGAGTGAACTGCTGCCGATGTTGCAGTCCATGGGTGTCATCGTCCTCGAGGAGCGGCCGTTCACCGTGCGCCGCCCTGACGACCTGCCGGTCTGGATCTACCAGTTCAAGATCTCGGTGCTCAGCGACATACCCGACGAACCCGAAGGCGCGGAGCGCGACGCGACCGCGGTTCGGTTCGCCGACGCGGTCACCGCGATCTGGCATGGCCGCGCCGAAGTCGACCGGTTCAACGAGCTCGTGCTGCGCGCCCGGCTGACGTGGCAGCAGGTCGTGATTCTGCGCACCTACGCAAAGTATCTGCGGCAGGCTGGATTTCCGTACAGCCAGTCCCACATCGAGAATGTGCTCAACGGCAATCCGAGCACCTCGCGGTCGCTGGTCGAACTGTTCGAGGCGATGTTCGACCCGTCCGCCGACCCCGAGCGCAGGGCCGCTCAGGCGGCGGCGGCATCGGTGGCCGCCGACATCGACGCTTTGACCAGTCTGGACACCGACCGTGTGCTGCGCGGCTTCGCGTCGATGATCCAGGCCACACTGCGCACCAACTACTTCGTCAGGCGCGAGGATTCGGCACGCGCGCAGAACGTGCTGTCGGTGAAATTGAATTCGCAACTGATCGACGAGTTGCCGCTTCCGCGACCGATGTTCGAGATCTTCGTCTACTCACCGCGGGTCGAGGGCGTGCACCTGCGGTTCGGCTACGTCGCGCGCGGCGGCCTGCGCTGGTCGGACCGCAAGGAGGACTTCCGCACCGAGATCCTCGGTCTGGTCAAAGCGCAGGCGGTGAAGAACGCCGTCATCGTGCCGGTGGGCGCCAAGGGCGGGTTCGTCGTCAAGCGACCCACTGCGCCGACCGGAGATCCGGCCGCCGACCGCGAAACCCAACGAAACGACGGCATCGCCTGCTACAAGCTGTTCATCTCCGGTCTGCTCGACCTCACCGACAACGTCGACCAGACCACCGGAAAGGTCGTCACGCCTGCCGATGTCGTGCGTCGCGACGGTGACGACGCCTACCTGGTGGTGGCCGCCGACAAGGGCACGGCGACGTTCTCGGACATCGCGAACGACGTGGCCAAGTCCTACGGCTTCTGGCTCGGCGACGCGTTCGCCTCCGGCGGGTCGGTCGGCTACGACCACAAGGCGATGGGCATCACCGCCAAGGGTGCGTGGGAGAGCGTCAAGCGTCACTTCCGCGAGATGGGCGTCGACACCCAGTCCGAGGACTTCACCGTCGTCGGCATCGGCGACATGAGCGGCGACGTCTTCGGCAACGGAATGTTGCTGTCGCAGCACATTCGGCTCGTCGCCGCGTTCAACCACATGCACGTGTTCCTCGATCCGAACCCGGACGCCGCCAGGTCGTGGGACGAGCGCAAGCGGATGTTCGATCTGCCGCGGTCGACGTGGGATGACTACGACAAGTCGCTGATCAGCGAGGGCGGCGGAATCTACAGCCGCGAACAGAAGTCGATCCCGATCAGCCCACAGGTGCGCGCCGCGCTGGGAATCGAAGAGGGCGTCGAGGAACTGCCTCCGCCCGACCTGCTGCGCCGCATCCTGAAAGCGCCGGTGGACCTGCTGTGGAACGGCGGCATCGGTACCTACATCAAGGCCGAGACCGAGTCCGACGCCGACGTCGGCGACCGCGCCAACGACATGATCCGCGTCAACGGAAACCAGGTGCGCGCCAAGGTGATCGGCGAGGGTGGCAACCTCGGTGTCACGTCCCGCGGCCGCATCGAGTTCGACTTGGCGGGCGGGCGGATCAACACCGACGCGCTGGACAACTCCGCGGGCGTCGACTGCTCCGACCACGAGGTCAACATCAAGATCCTCATCGACGCGTTGGTGAGCACCGGCAAGGTCCGGGCGGAGGACCGCACGAACCTGCTGCTGTCGATGACCGACGAGGTGGGTGAGCTGGTTCTCGTCGACAACAAGGACCAGAACGACCTGATGGGCACCAGCCGCGCCAACGCCGCCAGCCTGCTGCCGGTGCACGCGCGCCAGATCAAGGACCTCGAAGCCGAGGACAGGCTCAACCGGGAACTCGAGGCGCTGCCGTCGGAGAAGGAGATCCGCCGTCGCGCCGAAGCCGGGATCGGTTTGACCTCACCGGAGCTCGCGACGCTGATGGCGCACGTCAAACTCGACTTGAAGCAGAGGGTGCTGAGCAGCGACCTGCCCGACCAGGAGGTGTTCGCCGCCCGGCTGCCGCGCTACTTCCCGACCCGTTTGCGCGACGAGTTCACGCCCGAGATCCGTACACACCAGCTGCGTCGGGAGATCATCACCACGATGCTGGTCAACGACGTCGTCGACACCGCGGGCATCACCTATGTGTACCGGGTGATGGAGGACGTCGGCGTCGGGCCGGTCGATGCGGTGCGGTCGTATGTGGCGACCGACGCGATCTTCGGAATCGAGAAGGCATGGCGCGCGATTCGCGAAACCGGGCTGCCGGTGAACGTGACGGATCGGTTGACGCTCGACCTTCGCAGGCAGGTCGACCGTGCCGGTCGGTGGCTGCTGAACTATCGGCCGCAGCCGCTGGCGGTCGGAGCTGAGATCAACCGGTTCGCCAAAGCGGTCGCCGAGCTGACACCGCGGATGCGGGAATGGCTGCGCGGCGACGACCGGGACATTGTCGAGAAGGACGTCGCGAAGTTCGTCGGACAGGGCGTGCCCGAGGACCTCGCGTACATGGTCGCCAGTGGGCTGAATCAGTACGTGCTGTTGGACATCATCGACATCGCGGACATCGTCGAGCGTGAGCCCGCGGAGGTCGCGGACGCCTATTTCGCCTTGCTGGACTATCTCAAGATCGATGGGTTGCTCACCGCTGTTTCCGGGCTGCCACGCGACGACCGGTGGCATTCGTTGGCGCGGTTGGCGATTCGGGATGACATCTACGGGTCGATGCGATCGCTGTGCTTCGACGTGCTCGCCGCCGGCGAGCCCGACGAGAGTGGCGAGCAGAAGATCGAGGAGTGGGAGCTGAT
Source organism: Mycobacterium sp. (assembly GCA_035279185.1). Taxonomy (GTDB): domain Bacteria; phylum Actinomycetota; class Actinomycetes; order Mycobacteriales; family Mycobacteriaceae; genus Mycobacterium. The sequence continues at coordinate 1,937 of DATEIG010000781.1, read as the reverse complement.
CAACGGCTCTCGGGTGCAGCGGGCGCGGCGGACGCTCAACGAGATCTACCAGTCCGACGAGCGGGACCTCGCGACGCTGTCGGTCGCCGCCCGGCAGATCCGCAGCATGACGCGAACGAGTGGAACGGGGACTTCTGGGTGACGACGGGTTTCGTAGCGCCGGTGCACGTGCGCTGGTCGGACATCGACATGTACCAGCACATCAACCACGCGACGATGGTCACCATTTTGGAAGAGGCGCGAATCCCGTTCCTGCGTGAGCCGTTCGAGGACGTCATCGAAGACATCGGGTTGCTCATCCACGAGGTCAAGATCCTCTACAAGGGCCAACTGCGGCTGAGGGATTCGCCGCTGCAGGTGACGATGTGGTCGAAGCGGGTGCGTGCCGTCGACTTCACCATCGGCTACGAGGTGCGATCGGTGAACAAGCCTGCCGATTCGAGGCCCGCGGTCATCGCCGAGACGCAGCTGGCCACGGTGCACATCAAAGAGCAGCGTTTGCAGCGTCTTTCACCGTCCCAGCAAGAATACCTGCAACGCTGGCTGCGATGAGCAGTCCCGAGCGGGGCCTCTGGCTGGAGGACGCCGCCCACCGCGAGGATCTCGCCACGTTCGTGGAGCGGGCGATACGGCTCGACGATGCCGCGGTGATCCGTCTGCGTTCGCGTGAGGACGGCCTGCTGGTGGCATGGGCGGCAACGGGTTTCGATGTGCTGGCGAGCCGGGTCGTCGCGGGCCGGGTGCGGCCGGCGGACCTCAGCGCAGGTGCCGACGCGCTTGCGCGCGGTTTGGCTGCGATGGACGGCAGCGGTCGCGTCGACCCCGGCTTTCCGATGGACTCGGCATGGCGAGGAGGTTTGCCGCCCGACAGCGGCTTCGCACACATCGACGATGTGCCCGCGCGTGTGGTGCTCGACCTCGCGCAGCAAGGTGTCGCGCTGGCGAAGGAGCACAGCAGCGCCCACGGGCCGCCCGCGTCGCTGCTCGACCAGGAGGTGCTCGCCGTCAGCTCGGCCCACGGCGACGTCGGAATTCCGATGCGCTGTGTATTCGCCCTGACCGCAATGGGATTCCTGCCGAACGAGCCGTCGGCACTGCCCGACAACGAGATCGTGCGGGTGCGCGCACTGCCCGCATGGTTGCGGATCGACGCGCGTTTCGGGTCGGTGTACCGCCGCCGCGGGGACCCTGCCCTGGTCCTGCGCTGACGTTATTCTGCCGAGCAGACGCAAAAGTACCCTCGTGCACGGCTTACGGGGTACTTTTGCGTCTGCTCGCTGGCGTGCTTGAACGCGTCTGGATTGGCGTGCCATTCTGCGCTGTCGTATTCGGCGACGAGCATCGCTTCGGGCCACGCGAAGTCGACCCTCCACAACCTCCCGTGCAGATCCACGATCTCGTATTGCAGCTCCGGAACGGGGAGCCCGCCATCTATGAATACCAACCGCGTCTCGCTTTCCATCGCGGATTCGGCTCGACCGTCCGCGTGCGCCACGAGCTCTCGCACATGAATGATTCGCCACGCCGGTGCCGTAGCCAACCGGCCCCTCACACGTTCCAACGGTGCCCCAACCCGCTGGTGTATCCGCAGGTTCTTGTTCGGGCGCATGCGAATGCCGGGGTCCAGTATGTGAGTACGGTCATCGGGTTCCGTGTTGAACGCATACAGGTCTGCCGCGGTGTTCATGCACGCCACTATCGGTCTGTCGGCGACGAGATCGAGTGCGGCCAGTCGTCCGTGGTCGTCGGGCGGCCTCTGCGAATAGACGCCGTGCCAAACTCGAGTGATCGTTCCTGCCCGCACAAGCGGTCGCAGCGTCTTGTGAGACATCAGCGCCTCGAGCTGTTGCGTCGTCGCCAGTCCGCCATTGGCGGCGAACAGTTCGTCGATCATCACCCATCGATGCTGGCGGGTCCCCCTCCGATGTGATCGCCGC
>DATEIG010000780.1:0-6140 GCA_035279185.1 Mycobacterium sp. | reverse complement strand
TCGGTGGTCATGGACGTCGCCGCGTTCCCTGCCTAGCAGGCCCGACGATTCAGTGTCGCCGCTCCGCGAGTGCCCGCAGGAAAAACGTCAGGTTCGCGGGCCGCTCGGCCAGTCGGCGGACGAAGTAGCCGTACCACTCCGTGCCGAACGGTACGTAGACGCGGACGTTGTTCCCCTCGTCGGCGAGCCTGCGCTGCTCGGCATCGCGAATACCGAACAGCATCTGATATTCGAAACTGTCTGCGCCGCGGTTGTTCTCGCGGACCAGCGCGGGCACGGCGTCGATGATCGCCGGATCGTGTGACGCGACCATCGGATAGCCCGATCCCGCCATCAACACGCGCAGGCACCGCATGTAGGAGTCGTTGACGTCATCGCTGTCGCGGAACGCCACCGACGCCGGTTCGTCATAGGCGCCTTTGCACAGTCGGATTCGCGCACCCGACGCGGCGAACTCCCGGCAATCGCCCTCGGTGCGTTTGAGGTACGCCTGCAGAACAGTGCCGAGCCAGGGGAATTCGGTGCGCAGATCACGCACGATCGTCAGGGTCGAGTCGGTCGTCGTGTGGTCCTCGGCATCGACGGTCACCCAGGCGCCGACGCGTTGTGCTCTTTCGCAGATGGCGTGGGCGTTGTCGCGTGCGATCTTCTCGCCGTCACGCGGCAGCGCCTGGCCGAGCGCCGACAGCTTCAGCGACACTTCCAGCGGACGCACCGCGGCCGCGTCGTCCTCGTCTCGCGTGCCGAGCGCATCGAGCAGCTCGACGTAGGAGCGCACGGTCTTGTCGGCGTCCTCGACCTCCGTGGTGTCCTCGCCCAGGTAGTCGATGCTCACGAGCCTGCGGCTATCCCGCAGCTGCTCAACGGAGTTCAGCGCGTCGGCGACCGTCTCGCCCGGCACGAAGCGGTGCACGACACTGCGGGTCACCGGTAACCGCTCGGCGGTGCGCCGCAGCCCGTTCGACCTGCTCGCCGCGAGTATCGCCGGGCGCGCCACCCGGTGAAAGACGCCCATCTCACGCCTCCATGTGCGGGTAGTTGTGATCGGTCGGCGGGACGAACGTCTCCTTGATCGATCGCGCCGAGGTCCAGCGCAGCAGGTTCAGCGGGGAGCCCGCCTTGTCGTTGGTGCCCGATCCACGCGAGCCGCCGAACGGCTGCTGACCCACGACCGCTCCGGTCGGCTTGTCGTTGACGTAGAAGTTGCCCGCCGCGAAGCGTAGCCGCTCCTGCGCCTGCAGCACCGCTTGCCGGTCGTCGGCGATGACAGCGCCGGTCAACGCGTATTTCGCGCCGTGGTCGACGACGTCGAACATCTGCTCGTAGTCGGAGTCCGGGTACACGTACACCGACAGGATCGGCCCGAAGTACTCCGTCGAGAACGACTCGTCGCCGGGATCGTCGGACAGCAGCACGGTGGGTCGGACGAAATACCCTTCGCTGTCGTCGTATTCGCCGCCGGCGGCGACGGTGACACCGGCCGCCCCCTTGGCTCGTTCAATGGCCTTGACGTTTTTGGCGAAAGAGCGGTCGTCGATGAGCGCGCCGCCGAAGTTCGTCATGTCGGTGACATCGCCGTAGCGCAGCGCCTCGGTGGCGCCGAGGAAGTCGTCGCCCATCGCCTGCCACACCGAGCGCGGGATGAACGCCCGTGAGGCGGCCGAGCACTTCTGCCCCTGGTAGTCGAAGGCGCCGCGAATCAGCGCGGTGCGCAACACATCCGGCCGCGCCGACGGGTGCGCGAGCACGAAGTCCTTACCACCCGTCTCACCCACCAGCCGCGGGTAGGTGTGGTAGCGGTCGATGTTCGCGCCGACCTCGCGCCACAGGTGCTGGAATGTCGCAGTCGAACCGGTGAAGTGGATGCCGGCCAGGCGCGGATCAGCCAGCGCCACATCCGAAACCGCGATTCCGTCGCCGGTGACCATGTTGATGACACCCGGCGGCAGACCGGCGGCCTCCATCAGCTGCATCGTCAGATACGCGGCGAATGTCTGCGTCGGCGACGGTTTCCACACCACGGTGTTTCCCATCAGCGCGGCCGCAGTCGGCAGGTTGCCCGCGATCGCGGTGAAATTGAACGGCGTGATGGCGTAGACGAAGCCCTCGAGCGGGCGGTAGTCGGTGCGGTTCCAGACGCCCCGTGAACTGATCGGCTGCTGCGCCATGATCTCGCGTGCAAAGCCGACGTTGAAGCGCCAGAAGTCGATGAGCTCGCAGGCCGCGTCGATCTCGGCCTGATAGGCCGACTTCGACTGACCGAGCATGGTGGCCGCGCAGAGCTTCGCCCGCCACGGGCCCGCCAGCAGGTCGGCAGCGCGGAGGAACACTGCGGCGCGCTCGTCGAACGGCGTGTTGGCCCACTCGTCTTTGGCGGCCATCGCCGCGTCGATGGCCGCGGTGGCGTCGGAATGCTCGGCGTTGGTGAGGGTGCCCAGTGTGGCGGCGTGCCGGTGGGGTTGTACGACGTCGATGCGTTCGCCACCACCCATCCGGTGGGTTCCGCCGATCACATGGGGCAGGTCGATGGGGTCGTCGGCGAGTTCGGCGAGCGCGGTGACGAGCCGCGTGCGTTCGGGACTGTTCGGTGCGTATTCGTGAACCGGCTCGTTGGCCGGCGCGGGAACCTCGGTGACGGCATCCATGCAGTAAGGATCCCCTTTTCGGCTATTCCTAACCGATGGCCAAACGGACAAGGCGACTGTGGACTTATAGTCGGATCGGACAAAGGAGACGCAATGGCGGAGCGGGAGGGTCTTTCCCTCGGCCAGCTGCTGCTCGCGTTGGACCGCACGATGGTGGCGCTGGTGGAGGCCCCGCGCGGCCTGGACATGACGGTGGGCTCGGTCGCGCTGGTCGACGTCGACGACATCCGGCTCGGGCTCGCGGTCGGCGCAGGCTCTGCCGACCTCTTCTTCCTGCTCGGGGTGTCCGACGCGGAGGCGGTCGGCTGGATCGCCGAGCAGGTCCGCGGCGCTGGTCGAGTCCCCGCCGCCATCTTCGTCAAGGAGCCGTCGCCCGAAGCGGTCACGCAGGCTGTCGCACTCGGGACTGCCGTTGTCGCCGTCGAACCGAGGGCCCGGTGGGAGTCGCTCTACAAACTCGTCAACCACGCATTCGAGCACCACGGCGATCGCGGCGACCCGGGCAGCGACTCCGGCACCGATCTCTTCGGCCTCGCCCAGTCGATCGCCGAGCGCACCCACGCGATGATCAGCATCGAGGACGAGCAGTCCCACGTGCTGGCGTACTCGGCTTCCAACGAGGAGGCCGACGAGCTGCGCAGGCTGACGATCCTCGGCCGCGCCGGCCCGGCCGAGCATCTGCAGTGGATCGGCCAGTGGGGCATCTTCGACGCCCTGCAGGCCGGCGATGAGGTGGTGCGCGTCGCCGAGCGGCCCGAGCTCGGTCTGCGGCCGCGGCTCGCCGTCGCCATCCATCTGCCCGCGACGGACGCGCGGCAGCCACCCAAGTTCGCGGGCACCATCTGGCTGCAGCAGGGTTCGGCGCCGCTGGCCGACGACGTCGAGGATGTCCTGCGCGGCGGCGCTGTGCTGGCCGCGCGCATCATGTCGAGGCTGTCGGCTGCGCCGTCGACGCACACCGTGCTCGTGCAGAATCTGCTCGGGCTCGGGGAGGTGCCCGACGATGTCGCCGCCACCGCGCGCGAGCTCGGGATCCCCTCCGACGGTCGTGCTGCGCTGGTCGGCTTTCGCGCCGAGGCAGCAGCGGTACCCGCCAACGTGATCGCATTGAGCGCCAGCGCTTTCCGGGCAGACGCCCAGGTCGCGTCGACCGGCGAGCGGGTCTACGTGCTGCTGCCGAAGATCGGCGCGACGTCGTCGCTGACGTCGTGGGCCCGCGGCTTGGTCGGTGCGCTGCACCGCGAACTGGGGTTGACGATGCGCGCGGTGATCGCCGCGCCGCTGACCGGTCTCGCAGGCGTGGCTTCGGCGCGCGCGGAGGTCGACCGTGTCTTCGACAGCGCCGAGCGACATCCCGGCGCCATCGGCCAGGTCACGTCGCTGGACGAGGCGCATACCACGGTGCTCCTCGACGAGATCGTCGCGCATGTGGCCGCACAGTCGCGGCTCGTCGATCCGCGTGTGCGCGAGTTGCGGGAGCACGACCCGATGCTTGCCCACACCTTGGCCGCCTACCTCGACGGATTCGGGGACATCGCCGCGGTCGCGCATCGGCTGCACGTGCATCCGAACACGGTGCGCTACCGCATCCGCCGCGTCGAGAAGTTGCTGTCGACGTCATTGGACGACCCTGACGATCGACTCGTGCTGGCGCTGGGGCTGCGGGCGACCGAACGGCGCTAGGGCGCGAACGCTCCCGCGACGAGTTCGTCGAACCGGTCGAGGGCTTCATCGGCGTCGGTGTCCAGCCCGCGCAGCGGCCCCCGGTCGGCAAGATACCGCTGCGCGTACAGACGCGCGACGAGATTGCCTCTGTCCGTTCCCATTTCGGCTCGCTGCCACGCCGCCCGTTCGGTCAGCAGCGCACCGGCGTAGACGTCCCCCATGAACTGGGCGAGCGGGAACAGGCGGGCCTCGGCGACTGCGCCGTCGAGTTTGCCCCACGCGGTGATCGCCGCTTCGAGGTCCTCGACCCTGCGGGCGACGAGGGCGGTGGTGTCATCGGCGTCGGAGACCGACACCGCATCGTGGAGGCGTTGCAGAAGCGGCTCGTGCGCCTGCGCCCGTTCGATGCCGCGCCGCACGTCGAGGCAGAGGATGTTGTCGGGACCCTCCCAGATGGTGTTGACCTGTGCGTCGCGCAGGATGCGTGCGACCGGCCACGTCTCGATATAGCCGTTGCCGCCGTGGATTTCGATCGCGTCCGACGCCATGGTGATGCCGAGCCTGCACACCTTGAGCTTGGTGACGGGCACGGCGATGCGCTGGCGGACCGGACGCGGTTGGCGGTGGTTGGCCGCGCCCGTGCCGTCGAACACGAGCGCCTGCGCGGCTTCGACGTCGACGATCATCTCGGCCAGCTTGCGACGCATGAGCGGCTTGTCGATCAGCGCGTCGCCGAACGCGTGCCGCCGCCCGGCGTAGCAGAGCGACTCGACGAGAGCGCGTCGCGCGTTGCCGAGCGCGAACAGCGCAATCCCAAGGCGCGCAGCGTTTGTCAGCTCCATCATCCGGCCGAGTCCCTTGCCGTCGGAGGGCCCCGCATCACCGCTGGCCTCACCGGACAGCAGGAACGCCTCGGCGTCGACGAATTCGATTTCCCCCGAGGCGACCGAGCGGGTGCCGAGCTTGTCCTTGAGCCTGCGCACCCGCACCCCGTTGCGTGAGCCGTCGCGGCGGGTTCGCAGGACGAGGAAGTTCGCCACCCCCTTACTCGAGTCCGGTGCGCCCTCGGGCTTGGCCAGCACCACGAACGCCTCGCCGTTGCAGTTGGAGGCGAACCACTTGAATCCGTTGAGCCGCCACGCATCTCCGTTACGGGTAGCCGTCGTCTCGAGTGCACCGAGATCGGATCCGCCTGTCCGCTCGGTCAGCAGCTGCGCGGTCTGCCCTTCCCATTCACCCGACTCGAACTTGGCGAGCACGTGATCGCGCACATCGGCAGGCGCGTACGCCGCAACCAACGCCTTCACCATCCCGCCCCCGGTTCCGAGCGCACAACCCATGCCGATGTCGGCCTGGTTGAGCAGGTAGTTCGACGCGAACAGCGGCAGCGCCGAACTCATCCCCGCGCCCCTGGTGTCCGTCCGCAGCGCCTGCTGCGCGGCCAACACCGCGCGACGGGACTCGACGAACGACGTCGGCATGACGACGCGGCTCACGTCGTGTCCCCAGCGGTCGTAGCGCTCCAGTCGCGGCGGGTTGCGGTCGGTCTCCTCCGCCCATCGCGACACCGGTCCGGCCATCAGGTCGCCGATGCGCCGCAGGTGCGGATCGGCGACGGCGAGCTGGTCGGGTTGCAGGTAGTAGGCCATCGTGGTCTGCAGGCTGGGGTCGGTCGTGTACCAGTTGAATGCGACGGCTCCCCGGTAGTCCTCGGTGCGGTAGCGCGCGGACTTCTCGGGCGTCGTGAAAGGCAGCCTGTCGACGTCTTCCACGTCGTAATCACTCATGACGCGACGGTATTGCAGGTTCGACGTCCGGTGAAGCACTGAC
>DATEIG010000779.1:0-14255 GCA_035279185.1 Mycobacterium sp. | reverse complement strand
GCGAGGATTTTTCCTCGCTGTAACACGGCGTAACGCCCGCGTGCTCTGCGCTTTCCATGATTGCTCTCGTGTTGATGCATCAGGGCATGGGGTTGGACGTCTTCAACGACATGCCGATGCGCCGCGCCGTGCACGCCGTCTACGAATGCTGTTACAGCGTGCCGCTCGCCGCCGACCTGGCCCGCGCCCGGCCGTACGCCAACCACGACGCGCTGTACCGGCACGCCGACCAACTGCTGTTCGCCCTCGCCGAACCGTCGATCGACTCGATCCTGCAGGCCTACCCGGACATCGGCCGCAGGCCGGGCAGCGAGAAGTCCGCCGCCGAGCAGTGCGCCATCTGGGACGAGCGTGCCGACGTGATGGAGCAACTGGCTGCCGCGTCGAAGCGGTATCTCGAGCAGTTCGGCTTCGGGTTCGTGATGTTCGTCAACGGCTACTGCGCGCAGGACGTGCTGGCGGCCGCGACCGACCGCATGCACAACGACCTCGAGACCGAACGCAAGGTCGTCCGCAACGAGCTGGCGAAGATCAACCGCACACGCCTGGAACGGATGCTCGGCCCCGAAGGCGGCTTCGACAACTGGTGATCGGCGCCGATTGTGCGCATGACGACGGGAATCGCCTGAAAACGTCGTCAGATTCACCGCCCAGCCCCTAGGTTCGCCCGCATGACCTCCGCTGTGCAGGGCCACGCCGACGCCCGGTTCGACAAAGTCGCCGAGGCGCTCGCCGACGAGCTGAGCACTGGCAACGAAGTCGGCGCGGCGATCGCCGTCGACGTCGACGGCGAGCTCGTCGTCGACCTCTGGGGCGGACACGCCGATGAGGCCAGGAGCGTGCCGTGGGGCCGGGACACCATCGTCAACGTCTGGTCGTCGACGAAGACGGTGACGAGTCTTGCCGGGCTGATGCTGGCCGACCGCGGACTGGTCGATCTCGACGCGCCGGTCGCGCAGTATTGGCCCGAGTTCGCCGCCAACGGCAAGCAGGGCGTGCTGGTGCGTCACCTGCTGTCGTACACGTCCGGCGTCTCGGGCTGGCAGGAGCCGGTGACCATCGACGACCTCTTCGACTGGGACACGGCCACCTCGCTGCTCGCCGCGCAGGCGCCGTGGTGGGAGCCGGGTACCGCGTCGGGTTACCCCGCGCTCAACTACGGCTTCCTGGTCGGTGAGCTGGTCCGCCGGACGGCAGGGGTGTCGCTCCGGACGTTCGTGCGCGACGAGATAGCCGGTCCGCTGGACGCCGACTTCCAGATCGGGGCCAGTCCCGAGGATGCCGGACGGATCGCCGAGCTCATTCCGCCGCCGCCGTTCGACATCCCGTTCGACCAACTGCCCGAAGACAATCCGATGCGCAAGACGCTCACCAATCCCGCACCTGAGGCGGCCGTCGCCCACACCGCCGCGTGGCGTGACGCTGACCTCGGCGCGGTCAACGGGCATGCCAACGCGCGATCGCTGGCGCGCATCGTGTCCCCGGTCTCGCGGGGCGGCACGGCCAACGGGGTCGAGCTGCTGTCGCCTGCGACGCTGGACCGTGTCCTCGAGGTGCAGTCGCACGGACCTGATCTGGTGTTGGCGGCTCCGCTGAAGATGGGCATCGGCTACAGCATCTCGACCCCGCAGGTGATGCCCTTCCTGCCCGCCGAGGAGACCGTCCTCTTCTGGGGCGGCTGGGGCGGGTCCGTCGTCCTGATGAACCCGAGTCGTCGGGCCACCGCCACCTACGTGATGAACAAGATGGGGCAGGGCACGCTCGGAAACGAGCGGACCGCGCGGTACGTGAAGGCGATCTACGAGGCGCTTGCCTGACGACCGGTCAGGCCGCGCCCGCGAGCGGCAGGCGGCGGGCGATGCGGTCCAGCGCCTCATCGGCGAGTTGCCGCATGTCCTGATCGGGCAGAGCCGGGATGATCGTGACACCGTCGGCGACATCGGCCACGAAGATGTCACCGACCAGACCCGCCAGCCCGTCGATCGTCCCCGCGTAGTGCAAGGTGGTGCCGTCCGTCGAGGGCATCGCGTTGCGCGCGGAGCGGAAGTCGTCGGCGATCGCGACGGTGATGTCGAGGATCACGGCGACGTCGTCGGTGATGCGTCCACGCACGCGTCGCGCCTGCTGCAGGTCGGGAGCCGCGATCCGCACCGCCGCGGTCTCACCGGCGGTCAGCTCACTCCAGTTGTCGCCCGCGGCGTCGGCGACGAAGAGCCGCAGTCCCCGGTCGTGTTCGGTTGCCACGCCGACACGCTAGGGGTGCGGGCGGTTCGCGACAACGATTGCGCTCAGCAAGAATCCAAGACATGGCCGATACCCAGCTGCCGGGCGTGTTCGGGGACCTGCAGCCGCTTCTCGAGCATTACGGCTATCTGGCGGTCGGCGGGTTCGTCCTTCTCGAGGACTTCGGCGTCCCCGTGCCTGGCGAGACGATCCTGATTGCGGCGGCGGTCTTCGCAGGTTCGGGTCACATGAACATCGCGGTGGTGATCGTCGTCGCCGTGCTGGGCGCGATCATCGGCGACAACATCGGGTTCGCAGTCGGCCACTTCGGCGGGCGTCCGCTCGTCGAACGGTTCGGCCGCTATGTGTTCCTCACCCCGAAGCGACTCGACCACGCCGAGGAGTACTTCGACCGACACGGCGGCAAGATCGTCACGTTTGCCCGGTTCGTCGAGGGCCTGCGTCAGGTCAACGGGCTTCTGGCCGGGATCGTCGGGATGCACTGGGCGAAGTTCCTCGCGTTCAACGCCGTGGGCGCGGTGCTGTGGGTGGGCACATGGGCCGCGGTCGGCTATCTGGCGGGCGAGAACATCGTGGAGATCTACGCGGCGTTCGAGCGCTACAAGTGGTACGTCATCGCCGCGATCGTCGTCGTCGCCGCGGTTCTCATCACACGCCGGGTCAGGCGCGGACGCAGCGCCGCAGGAAACGGGTAACCACCATAAGCGCTAATCTTTTCGACTCGAGTGCCGCAGGGACGATTTCGCTTAGCAGACAAGTCGATCTGTGATCAGCAAAAACAAAATCTGGAGACTTGATAGTTGACTGCGACAGCAATGCACCACCAGGGGCAATCGTATGTGCATTTGCTCACTAGGCAACAAAATCCACAGCATTGCCAGCTAAAGCGCGGATAACTCTGCGTTCTGGCTTATCAACGCGCTCGTAAAATTTACGATCTGGATGGTGTTCGGTTGCCAGCCATGTAGCTGACGCGGTACCAAGCTACGGACGATCCTAATATTTCCACCCGGATTCTTTGCTTGTGCAACCTGAAAGACACCGCTGCAGCGAACTGCACTGCGACGCTGCTATCCGCGCGGTAGCTTCCACCTGCCAGCTTCGCAGCAAAACAAGGGGGGAACTCTGATGCAGGTCGCTCTACGCCCGTACATCACGACGGGGATCGTCATCGCGGGCGCCTCCGCGCTCGTGGCAGCCCCGATCACCATGCCGCCGACAGCGCTGAGCCCGTCGACCGTGGCGATCGCACCGACCGCCGCTGCACTCGACGGAGCCTTCGTCCACTTCGACTCGTTGTGGACTGATGGCGGCAAGTCCGCGGAGGCGCTCCTCGTCGAGACCGGCGAGCTGCCGGGTGACCTCTCACGCGCACTGTTCGCAGCGGTGGAAGACCCGCATCTGCTCCCGAGCCTGGGCAGCGCGTTCCTGTACGGCCTGCTGCACTCGGCGCCGGGTTCGGCCCATCCGTCTCTCGCCGAAGCGGACCTTCTGCACGACGCCTTCCGTGCGCTCGGAGCGCTCGTGGCGCATTCACTTCCCGGACTGCCTTCTCCTGCGATCGGCTCGGCGGCGATGGCCGACGTCGACCTTCCTCACGGCGTCGATGTGGTTACTCGCGATTTCGCTCTCGTCGGCGAGCATTTCGGTGTAGCGGCGGCCGGCGTCGCGGCATTCATCGGGAACACACCCGCTGAGTTCGCCGATTTCCTGCACGCCGCCGCCGCGGACCCCGGGAACATTCCCACGCTGTTGTCGAACACGGTGTTGGGCGCGATGTCCGAATTCGGGAACGCAGCGTTCGGCCCCATGGTGTGTCTGCTTCGAGACACGTTGCCGAAGCCGCTCGGCGATTTGGTGACCAAAGCGGTTCAGGAGTTCATCGCCGTGATGCCGCAGCCCACGTCCAATGAGGTGTCGAACGACCTCGAGCAGACGGTGCTGCACAAGGACAGCGTCGGCGAGCAGAACGTCGGGGGCCAGGGCCCGCAGACCCTGGGCAGCTTCGTGCAGACGCCTGACCCGGGTCTGTCGGACGTGACGAAGAAGGATGGCGCCGACTTGTCCGATGGGCCACGTCTCAACGTGTTCAAGGTGAACCCGCTCGCCGGATTCCATGAGCCGAAGGGGGTCGGCGAGAACGTCGCGGGCTCCAGCACCGCACCCGAGCCTCACCTGGCCGGCGTCGTCAAGCGACTCGCGCAAGCCCCCGCGGCCATCGCGCACAGCATCCGCGATGCGCTCACGCCACACCACACCGACGCGCCCGCGGACAAAGATCCGGAGCCAAGCGAAGCGGAGTAGCACGCCTGCCCTACGCGGGCGATCCGAAGCCACGCGACAAAGGTCACCGTTGGCCTTGAACCGCGCGCACGCTTAGTACCTTGTAGGCGTGGCGGTGCCGGAAATACCTGAGCAGTACCTGTTGTCGCCATACGCACCGGAGCCCCGGACGCTGGTGGACATCCTCTACGACACCGCGTCTCGCTATCCCGACGCGCCGGCGATCGACGACGGTTCGGTGCAGCTGACCTACAGCGAGCTGATCACCGACATCGAGGACAGCGTCGCGTGGCTCGCCGCGCGCGGTATCGGCCGCGGCGACCGCATCGGCATCCGGATGCCGTCGGGCACCTATGCGCTCTACGTCGCGATCCTTGCGACGCTCGCCACCGGCGCCGCCTACGTGCCGGTCGACGCCGACGACCCCGACGAGCGCGCCGCTCTGGTGTTCGGCCAGGCCGGTGTCGTCGGCGTGATCACCGAACAGGGTCTGACCCGCGGCGCGGGCGACTCCCGCGGCTGGCGCGCGGCGTCACCGTTGGGGCGCGACGACGCGTGGATCATCTTCACCTCGGGCTCGACCGGCACCCCGAAGGGAGTGGCCGTCACCCACCGGAGTGCCGCGGCGTTCGTCGACGCTGAAGCGCAGATGTTCCTGCAGGACAGCCCAATCGGACCTGGCGATCGGGTTCTCGCCGGGCTGTCCGTCGCATTCGACGCGTCCTGCGAGGAGATGTGGCTGGCCTGGCGCAACGGCGCGTGCCTGGTGCCCGCGCCCCGGTCGCTGGTGCGCAGCGGGATGGATCTCGGACCGTGGCTGGTGTCGAAGGACATCACGGTGGTGTCGACGGTGCCGACGCTCGCCGCGCTCTGGCCCGCAGAGGCGTTGGAGGCGGTGCGACTGCTGATCTTCGGCGGCGAGGCCTGCCCGCCGGACCTCGCCGAACGGTTGGCCGTCGAGGGGCGCGAGGTCTGGAACACCTACGGGCCGACCGAGGCCACCGTCGTCGCATGCGCGTCGAAGCTCGACGGCGTCGGACCGGTCAGCATCGGGCTGCCGCTGCCCGGCTGGGACCTGGCCGTCGTCGACGCCGAAGGCGTCCCTGTCGCGCTCGGCGAAACCGGCGAACTCGTGATCGGCGGCGTCGGGCTGGCCCGCTACCTCGACGCTGCGAAGGACGCCGAGAAGTACGCAGCGATGCCGACGCTGAACTGGAGCCGCGCCTACCGCAGCGGGGACCTGGTGCGCTTGGAGTCCGACGGCCTGATGTTCGTCGGCCGCGCCGACGATCAGGTCAAGGTGGGTGGACGCCGCATCGAACTCGGCGAGGTCGACTCCGCCCTCGTCCACCTGCCCGGGGTGAGCGGCGGCGCGGCGGCGGTGCGCAAAACCGCGAGCGGCACCCCACTGCTCGTCGGCTACATCGCCAGCGCCGACCCGTCGTTCGACCTGGCGGCCGCGCGCACCGCGCTCGCCGAGTCGCTGCCCGCCGCGCTGGTGCCGCGGCTTGTTCTCGTCGACGACTTGCCCACCCGAACGTCGGGCAAGGTCGACCGAGATGCGCTGCCGTGGCCCGTCGGTGAGTCCGAGGACGAGGCGCCCGACCTCGGCGGCACGATGGGCTGGCTCGCAGCGCTGTGGCGCGACGTGCTGGCCGCACCGGTCGACGGCCCTGAAGCGGATTTCTTCGCGCTCGGTGGCGGCTCGCTGTCGGCGGCCCAGTTGGTCGCTGCGCTGCGTCAGCGCTATCCGCATGTGACTGTGGCCGACCTGTACGACCATCCGCGGCTGGGGTCGCTCGCCGGCTTCCTCGACGAGATGGCACCCCCGCCGCAGGTGCAGACGCGGACCGTTCGACCGATGCCGTTGCTGTCGCAGGTGTTTCAGGTCGCGATGTCGCTTCCGCTCGCCACGCTGACCGGCCTGCAGTGGGTGGTGTGGCTGGCGCTGATCAACAACGTCGCCGCCACGTTGAGCGACGCGGCCTGGCTGGCGCCCCTGAACTGGTGGTGGGTGCTCGCCGGTTTCGTGCTGTTCGTGACGCCGCTCGGGCGCATGGGCATCTCGGTGCTCTCGGCCCGCATGCTGATCGGCTCCCTGAAACCGGGCACGTACCGGCGCGGCGGCTCGATCCACATGCGGGTCTGGCTCGCCGAACGTCTCGCCGACGCCAGCGGCGCCGAGAACCTCGCGGGCGCGCCGTGGATGGTGTACTACGCGCGGGCGCTGGGTAACAGCGTCGGCAAGGGTGTCGATCTGCATTCGGCGCCCCCGGTGACCGGCATGCTCACTCTGGGCCATCGCAGTTCGATCGAGCCGGAGGTGGACCTGAGCGGGCACTGGATCGACGGTGACCATTTCCATGTCGGCCCCATCACGATCGGCAACGACGCCACCATCGGTGCACGCACGACGCTGCTGCCCGGCGCGGCGGTCGGTAAGAACGCCGACGTCGCCGCCGGGTCGTGTGTGGTGAGCCGGGTGAAGAAGGGCCAGTACTGGAAGGGTTCACCCGCGGTGAAATCCGGCAAGGCGCGCCACCCGTGGCCGGATGAGCGGCCCAAGAGGGCACCGTTCTGGGTGGCGGTCTACGGGATCACGTCGATGGTGTTGGGCGCGTTGCCCCTCGCGGCGCTGGGCTGCGGATTGGCGGTCATCGGCTGGGCGATCAGGGACTCCGCATCGCTGACCGACGCCATCGCGCCCGCGCTCATCTGGACTCCCGTGGCGACGCTGGTGGCGATGGTCGTGTACGCGACGCTGACGGTCATCTGCGTGCGCCTGCTGTCGCTGTGGCTGCGCGAGGGCTATCACCCGGTTCGCAGCCGCGTGGGCTGGCAGATCTGGGCGACCGAACGTCTGATGGACGCCGCGCGCCACTATTTGTTCCCGGTGTACGCCAGCCTGCTGACGCCGACATGGCTGCGGATGCTCGGCGCTAAGGTCGGGCGCGGGACGGAGATTTCGACGGCACTGCTGACACCGAAGTTCACCGTGATCGAGGACAGTGCGTTCCTCGCCGACGACACGATGGTCGCGTCCTATGAGTTGGGCGGCGGCTGGATTCACGTCGCGAAGGCGACCATCGGCAAGCGCGCCTTCCTCGGCAACTCCGGGATCACCCAGCCCGGCCGCAAAGTTCCCGACGACGGCCTGGTGGCGGTGCTATCGGCGGCGCCGCGCAAGTCGAAGGCGGGCTCCTCGTGGCTGGGCAGTCCTCCGATTCGGTTGCGTCGCAAGCCGACTGCCGCTGACGCGCTGCGGACATTCGATCCGCCGCTGCGACTGAAGGTCATGCGCGGGTTCGTCGAGACGTGCCGACTGGTGCCGATGATCGTCACGTTCGCGATCGGGGTCGGCGTGCTGTTCGCGCTGCAGTTCATGGTCGTCGAGTTCGGCTACCTGTGGGCGGCGCTGGGCTGCGGCGTTGTGCTGCTGATTGCGGGCGCCATCGCCGGAGCCATCGCGGTGATCGCGAAGTGGGTTGTGGTAGGCCGTATCCGCGCTGTCGAGCATCCGTTGTGGTCGGCGTTCGTCTGGCGCAACGAGGTGTCGGACACGTTCGTCGAGACCGTCGCGGGGCCGTGGTTCGCTCGGGCCGCGACGGGGACACCGGTGATGAACCTGTGGCTGCGGGCGTTGGGCGCCACCATCGGGCGGGGCGTCTGGTGCGAGTCGTACTGGCTTCCGGAGGCCGACCTCGTCACGTTGGAGAAGGGCGCCACCGTCAACCGCGGCTGCGTCGTGCAGACGCATCTGTTCCACGACCGCGTGATGCGAATGGACACCGTCGTGCTCGAAGAGGGTGCGACGCTCGGGCCGCACTGCGTGGCGTTGCCTGCGGCGCGTCTGGGTGCGGGGGCAACCGTCGGCCCAGCGTCGTTGGTGATGCGCGGAGACGAGGTCCCGCCGTCGACGCGCTGGCAGGGCAATCCGATCGCCCCGTGGAATGTGTTCCGCAAGAAGGGTGATGCCACCTCGAAGGACACCGCCGAGGACACCGCCGCGTGACCCGATCCAAGAAGGCGGCCAAGAAGGTACCCGTCATCGACCCGTATCTGCCCCACGCCGGCAACTTCGGCTACCGAGTCTCCCGCTACGAGCTCGAGCTGGAGTACAAGGTCGCGATCAACCGGCTGTCCGGCACGGCGACGATCACGGCCGTCACACTGGCGGCGCTGCGCACTTTCACACTCGATCTTTCGGACGCGCTGTCCGTGACGAAGGTGTCGGTGAACGGCCGTCGGCCTGCGGCGTTTCGCAGTTCCGGCGGCAAGTTGCACGTCACGCTGTCGCAGTCGCTGCCCGCGGGTGCGGCGATGGAGATCGCGATCCGCTACAGCGGCACGCCTCGTCCCGTTCGGTCGCTCTGGGGCGAAGTGGGATTCGAGGAATTGACCGAGGGCGTACTCGTCGCCGGTCAGCCCAACGGCGCGGCGTCATGGTTCCCGTGTGACGACCATCCGAGCTCGAAGGCCAGCTACCGCATCGAGATCGCGACCGAGAATCCGTATTATGCAATCGCCAACGGCGAGTTGAAGTCTCGGCGGACGAGGGCCGCGATGACAACGTGGACCTATGAGCTCGCGGAGCCGACGTCGACGTACCTGATCACGTTGCAGATCGGCGTGTACGAGCACTATCGGCTGCAGAAGGGGCCGGTGCCGATCCATGCGGCGCTGCCCGCCCGGCTGAAGCGAACGTTCGACCACGACTTCGGCAGACAGCCGGAGATGATGAAACTGTTCGTCAAGCGGTTCGGGCCCTATCCGTTGTCGACGGGGTACACCGTCGTCGTCACCGACGACGATCTGGAGATACCGCTTGAGGCGCAGGGCATTTCGATCTTCGGGGCCAACCACTGCGACGGGGACCGCGGGTCGGAGCGGCTGATCGCCCACGAATTGGCGCACCAGTGGTTCGGCAACTCGGTGACCGCGCGTCGCTGGCGCGATATCTGGCTGCACGAGGGCTTCGCCTGCTACGCGGAGTGGTTGTGGTCCGAGGAGTCCGGCGGGCGAACCGCCGACGAGTGGGCCCACCACTACTACGAGCGGCTGGTTGATTCGCCACAGGATCTGCTGCTGTCCGATCCCGGCGCTCGCGACATGTTCGACGACCGGGTGTACAAGCGGGGTGCGCTGACACTGCATGCGCTCCGCGGTGAGATCGGCGACGACAACTTCTTTGCCCTGCTTCGTGATTGGACCAAGCGTCACCGTCACTCGACGGCGGTCACCGACGACTTCACCGGGCTTGCGGCCAACTATGCCGACGTCTCGCTGCGTCCCTTGTGGGACGCGTGGCTGTACTCCACGGACGTGCCACCGCTGTGACCGACGCGGCCACTCCCACCGGCCCGGTCACGCGCGGCAGCGTCGCACGAGTCGGCACCGCGACGGCGGTGACGGCGCTGTGCGGGTACG
Source organism: Mycobacterium sp. (assembly GCA_035279185.1). Taxonomy (GTDB): domain Bacteria; phylum Actinomycetota; class Actinomycetes; order Mycobacteriales; family Mycobacteriaceae; genus Mycobacterium. The sequence continues at coordinate 4,301 of DATEIG010000779.1, read as the reverse complement.
CCGTGCTGTATCTCGCCGCGCGGGACCTGGAACCGGCGGGCTTCTCGGTGTTCGGAGTGTTCTGGGGTGCGTTCGGCCTGGTGACCGGTGCGGCGAACGGGCTGCTGCAGGAGGCGACGCGCGAAGTGCGCTCGATGAGCTATGTCGAGGTGGCGGGCCCGCGCACACACCCGATGAGGGTGGCGGCGGTCGTCGGTGTCGTGGCAGCGCTGGTGATCGCGGGGAGTTCGCCGCTGTGGGCCGGCCATGTCTTCGTCTCGTCGCAGTGGTTGAGCGTCGCACTGCTGAGCGTCGGGTTGGCCGGCTTCTGCCTGCACGCGACACTGCTCGGCATGCTGGCCGGTGTCGGCCGGTGGACGCAGTACGGCGCGCTGATGGTGACCGACGCGGGCATCCGGGTGGCGGTCGCGGCGACGACATTCCTCATCGGCTGGGGGCTGGTGGGCTATCTGTGGGCGACCGTGGCGGGCGCGGTGGCGTGGCTTCTGTTGTTGATCGCCTCGCCGTCGACGCGGGCGGCCGCGGCGTTGATGACGCCCGGTGGGACCGCGACGTTCCTGCGCGGGGCGGCGCATTCGATCGCGGCCGCCGGCGCGAGCGCGATCCTGGTGATGGGCTTCCCGGTGTTGCTGAAGGCGACGTCGGGCGACCTCGGCGCTGCGGGCGGCGTGGTGATCCTGGCGGTGACGCTGACCCGCGCGCCGCTGCTGGTGCCGTTGACCGCGATGCAGGGCAACCTGATCGCGCATTTCGTCGACCAGCGGACACACAAGCTGCGGGCGTTGGTGACGCCGGCCGTGGTCGTCGCGACGCTGGGTGCGGTGGGGGTGGCGGCCGCGGGGATCTTCGGGCCGTGGCTGCTTCGGGTGGCGTTCGGCGAGGAATACCGCGCGGCCGGCGGGCTGCTGGCGTGGCTGACCGCGGCGGCGATCGCGATTGCGCTGCTGACGCTGACGGGCGCGGCGGCGGTGGCAGCGGCACTGCACCGGGCGTATGCGGCGGGGTGGATCAGTGCGACGGTGGCCTCGATGCTGTTGTTGCTGCTGCCCGTGGGGCTGGAGACGCGCACGGTGATCGCGCTGCTCTGCGGGCCGATGGTGGGAATCGCCGTGCACCTGAGTGCTCTTGCCAGGGGATCGGCACGATGAGCGTGTATTTTGGGGGCCATCGACATGCGCTACCAGGACGTTTGGATCGTCGTACCCGCCTATAACGAGGCGAGCGTCATCGGCGACGTGATCACCGATATTCGGACCGTTTTCGATCACGTCGTCTGTGTGGACGACGGCAGCAGGGACTCGACGGGTGATCTCGCGTTGGCCGCGGGCGCTCATGTGGTGTCGCATCCGGTCAACCTGGGGCAGGGCGCGGCGATTCAGACCGGCGTCGAATACGCGCGGAGCAGGCCGGGGGCGCAGGTGTTCGCGACGTTCGATGCCGACGGCCAGCACCGGTTGAAGGACGTCGTCGCGATGATCGACCGGTTGTCGGGCGATCAGGTCGACATGGTGGTGGGGACGCGGTTCGCCTCGCCGACGGCGAGCAAGCCGCCGCTGATGAAGCGGATCATCCTGCGCACGGCAGCGGCGCTGAGCCCGAGCAGCCGGGAGCTGAAGCTGACCGACGCGCACAACGGGCTGCGGGTCTTCAACAAGAAGGTCGCCGACGAGCTGAACATCACGATGAACGGGATGAGCCATGCGAGCGAGATCATCGCGTTGGCCGTCGAAAACAAATGGCGGGTGGTCGAAGAGCCGGTCGAGATCCTCTACACCGACTACTCGAAGTCCAAAGGTCAGCCGTTGCTCAACGGGGTGAACATCGTGTTCGACGGGCTGCTGCGAGGGAGGTTGTCCCGGTGAATTGGATTCAGGCACTGCTGATCCTGTCGATCGTCGCGCTGCTGGTGTACTTGTTGAAGTCGCGGACGAGTGCGCGCACGAAGGCGTGGGTGAAGGTCGGCGGCGTGTTGTTCGTGATCGCGGCGATCTATGCGATTCTGCGGCCGGACGACACCACGATCGTCGCGAATTGGCTTGGGGTGGACCGTGGTGCGGACCTGATCGGCTATGTGTTGATCATCGCGTTCGTGTTCACGACGCTGAGCACGTACATGCGGTTCAAGGACTTGGAGTTGCGGCAGGCGCGGCTGGCACGGGCGATCGCGCTGCAGGGCGCGCGGGTGCCCGACGACGATCGTTGAGACTGCGCTGACGGCGGCGCCCACTCGCACTTCTGCGCCACCAGCGCAGTGTCAATGGGCAGAGGTTCGTGCGTGATGGGGTGCGACAAGGAGAGCTGGTCGTCTAACCTCAGGCGTTCTGTTCCTCGCGGAAGAATTCGACGGTTCTCGCGATGCCGTCGTCGAGCTTCACCTTCGGCGTCCACCCAAGCACTTCTTCGGCGCGACTGATGTCGAGGCATGAGCGCCGCAGATCGCCGAGCCTCGGCGGATGCATTTCCGGCTTGTCGGGCTTGCCTGCCGCGGCTGCTATCGCCGTATGTAGTTGACGTGTCGAGGTTTCGATGCCGGTGCCGATGTTGAAGCGCTGACCACCGCCTTCCTCACCGGACGCGCGGACGAAGGCGTCGACGACGTCGTCGACGAACACATAGTCGCGGGTGTCGGTGCCGTCGCCGAAGATCTTGGTTGGCCGATCCGCGAGAAGCGCGCGAGAGAAGATCGCGACCACGCCAGCCTCGCCATGCGGATCCTGGCGCGGCCCATACACATTCGCGGGAGCGATGTGTGAGCACTCGAGGCCGTACAGGTTGCGATACATGTTCAGATACACCTCACCGGCGACCTTGCTCGCGGCGTACGGCGACGCGGGATTGACCGGCGCGTCCTCGTTCGTCGGGTAGGTCGGCGGCACGCCGTAGACGGATCCGCCAGAAGACGTGTGGACGATCTTGCGAACCTCGGCGCGGCGGGCTGCCTCCGCAAGCCGGACAGTGCCAACAACGTTCACCGATGCGTCGAACGGGGGGTCGACGACGGAATGGCTGACCGAAATCTGCGCGGCGAGGTGAAAAATGACCTCGGGCCTGACGTCGGCGAGAAGACCGTTCAGGTCGGCCTCGACGATGTCGGCCTTGACGAACTCGAAGTCTGACGACCGGTCCGCCTGGCCGATGTTGATGCTGTTGCCTGTGCTCAGATCATCGAGGCCGACGACGGTGTGGCCGTCGGCGAGAAGACGATCAACCAGCGTGGATCCGATGAATCCCGCTGCCCCCGTGACCAGTGTGCGCATCGGCTCACCATACCGACGGCCGATGTGTGGGCTATAGGTCCCTGAGTCCCGACTGCTGTGCTTGCGGTTGGATCGCGGTGATGTCGCCGGCGTTCGACTCTTCCTGCGTCTGCAACGAGGAGACTGCCCTCAAAGAGGTGGCGTTATGTTGGGTACCGCGTGCGGACAGGGCTTCGGAAGACTGCGCAGCCTTCTCCGCGGCGGCGAGCACCACAGTGTTCAGCGCGGCGTCGATCGGACTGGCGCCAAGCGCCGGCGGCGGAACGGGTCCCGGCACCGACACTTCGGCCATGGTGCCGGCAATTTTGCCGACGTGACCCAGCACGCCCTCGGCGTCAAGCTTTATGTTCTTAGCGGCCACAGCTGACCCTCCTTCGTGACCTGCTCAGTTGCATAGACGATATCGGCAAAATCGGGGTTGTCGCCACGCCAAAGTGACAGCGCCTCGACAGCGCGGTCGAGATTGTGGTGTGCGCGGTAGAGCACGGTGGTGTTCGGATCGCCGGATGGTTCGACCTCAATGAAGCCCGGCCGCATGAAGAGCGACTTGCCGTAGAGGCGCACCTCCTCCAGCGCCGCCCACTGTTCGCCGGTGATGGGCGTACCGCTGGCGAGGCCGCCGAGGATTTCGCGGATGACGGGCGCGACTTCGATGTGAAGGGGTTCGGCGCCCGCGAGGGCGGTCGCGACGGCGCCGGCGGTCGCTTCCCAGGCCGCTGATTGTCGTTCTGCTGGAGGCAGCGTGGCGTCATTGAGTTGGTCGTAGCTCTGAGGGGACATGACGGCCAGTCGGTGCAGCCTGCTCTCGTCGAGCTCCGGGGCGGGCGCCGCAGCATCGATGGGTGAACGCGTCGAGTCGCAGTCCTGGTAGTGCGGCACGCCGGCGCGGCGGGCCGGGAGAACAGTTGGGCCGCCCGGGTCGGTGGTGGCAGCAAGCGCGTGCAGCAAGGCGTTGGGATCGTGGATGGCGCGTTCGGCGGCGTAAGCGACCATGGTGGCGGCCGGGTTGACCCAACCGAAGTACTTGGCTTGGAAGCCGGTACC
>DATEIG010000778.1:0-3507 GCA_035279185.1 Mycobacterium sp. | reverse complement strand
CCGGTGGTGGTCACCGGAAAAGGTCAGAGAAAGAAGGAGTTTCCTCGCTGACGCGTGCGCAGCGGCGGATCGGGATCCCGCCACGCTGCGACTGTCGGTGACGACGTTGCTCGCGCCAACCGAGTCGAGCGAGCAGGAAGCGGAGGTCCGCGCGGAGTTCGCGTCCATCCCCGCACAGGGGCTGATCGTCGGCTCCCCGCAGCAGTGCGTCGACCGCATCAATGAGTACCGCGAGGCAGGAGTCGACACCTTCCTCTTCACCATCCCGCACGTGGCGACCTCGGACTACATCCACACCGCCGGTGACAGCGTCCTCAACACATTCACCGCCTGACGACGAAATTCTGAAAATCTAGGTAGTCGGTGCCGCCGACCGCAGAAAACAGGTAGTCGACCCCGGTATGGGTAGCAGCGCCCATGGCTCAGGGTTGCCGTCAAGGAATCGGCGACCGAGGAGTAGTCATGAAACGTTCCGCCTTGATCTTCGGGATGGGCGCGGGCGCGCCACTGCTGGCCCTCGGGCTCGGTGTGCCCACCGCATGGGCCGACGGCGCAACGCCGACGACAGCCGGCACCCACAACGGCGGCGTCGCGGTCTCCGTCAACGGCCACTCGTTCGGCATCGGGAACAGCACAGCGACCACGACTGCGGGAAGTCACAGCATCGCGGTGGCCATCAACAACTCTTCCGCCACCGCCGAGGGCACCCGCAACATCGCCGTCGCCGTCAACGGCAGCACCGCCTACGCGGGAGGCGGCACGAACAACCGTGCCGTCGCGCTCAACGGCAGTACCGCGCGTGCAGAGGGCGGCGACAACAATTACGCCCGCGCAGTCAATCGCAGCGACGCGCAAGCCGGTGGCTCCGGAGTATTCGCCGGCAGCGGGAACACCGCGATCGCGCAGGGCACATGTCTTCCCGGCGTCGTCTGCGCCCGCAGTGTTGCAACGGCCGGACGGGGCGACAACGGCACAGCGGTCGTAAAGGGCAACGGCAGCAGTGCAGTTGCGCTGCGCGGATCGAACACGACGGTCATCGGCGACCACTCGGCGGCGGGCGGCGACGTGGGCGGCGGCGGCACCAAGAACACCTACCTCGTCGTCGGGAACAACAACGACGTCACGAGCAAGAGTTCCCACAGCACCGCGATCGTCATCGGCGACAACAACAACGTCGGAAGCGGTTCGGGTGAGGACAACTACGCCCTCGTCGTCGGAAACGGAAGTCGTGCAGTGAGCGGATACGGCAACGGCAACAGCGCCGTCGTCATCGGCGACTCCGGCGAGGCCCGGGCGCAGGGCGATGGGGCCAGCGCCACAGTCATGGGCGACGACAGCCACGCTTACGCATACGGCGCGCAGAACACCGCCACGGTGAGAGGCGTCGGTAGCGACGCCATCGCCCGAGACGGCGCCGGCAACACTGCGAAGGTGATCGGCGATGCCAGCGTCGCCTTCGCCGGACGCGGTGACCTCAACACCGCAGTCGTCATCGGCGACCACAGCGTGGCGTCGGCGGGACCCGCGACGTACCCGGATCCGGCAAACCTGGGCGGCAACAACAACACCGCCGTCGTCCGCGGGGACCACAGCGTGGCGGGCGCGGGTGGCAGCCAGGTGTCCGTCGGCAACGGCAACACAGCGGAGGCCAACGCCGACCACGTCACCGCGGTGGCGACCGGCGACGGGACCGTCGTCATCGAGCCGTGAGGACTCAACGGTCTTCTGACGTCTACGAAGCCGCACTGTCGCGCCTGCCCGAGGCGCACGCGTTGATACTGAGACTCACCGAGGCCGGCGCATCCGCCGACGAGATCTGCGGACAACTCGACGTCGAACCCGAGTCGCTGGAGCCTCTGCTCGACATCGCGCAGCGAAAACTACGCAATCAATTGACGAACATGTAAAGAGAACAGCTAACATCGACGGATGCGTGACACCTGGCCTCTGATGGGTCGTGACGAAGAGGCGGGCGTCATCGCAGAACTCCTCGCGGCCGGCGACTACGGCGGCGTGGCGCTGGCGGGCCGAGCGGGCGTCGGCAAATCCCGTCTCGCGCAGGAAGCTGTCGCCGCGGCGGCTGAATCGGGCTGGTCCGTTCGGCACGTCGTGGCCACTGCGACGGGGCGCTCCGTGCCGCTGTGCGCGTTCGCGCACTGGGTCGACGATCCCGACGGTGCGCCGCTGACGCTCACCCGAGGCGTCATCCGCGCTCTCACCGCGCAACCGGATCCCGGCCGCGTGCTCGTGTTCGTCGACGACGCACACCTCTTGGACGAACTCTCAGCGCTCGTCGTGCATCAACTCGTGCTCGAGCGGGCCGCCGTGGTGATCCTGACGATCCGCAGCGGTCATCCCGCGCCCGAGCCGGTGACGTCGCTGTGGAAGGACGGCCGGCTGCGCAGGATCGAACTGCAACCGCTGTCGCGTGACGAATCCGACGACCTGCTGTGCGCCGTCGTCGGTCGCCCGCCCGACGAGGATTGCGCCGAACGCCTGTGGCGGCTCACCAGAGGTAACGCGCTCTTCCTGCGGCAACTCGTCGAACAGGAGGTCAGTGCGGGCCGACTGGTGTGCGACGACGGATGGTGCCGGTGGCGCGGTGATCCCGAGGTCACCCCGTCGCTCGTCGAAGTGGTCGAGCACCAGATCGGTGCGATACCCGCCGAGGTTCGCGACGTGGTCGACATCGTCGCCGTCGCCGAGCCGATCAACCGCAATTGCCTTGCCGCGCTCGCCGATCCGATGGCGGTCGAGGAAGCTGAGCAACGTGAACTGATCACCACGACCGGCGATGCCGTGTGTGTCGGACACCCGATGTATGCCGAGGTCCGACTGAACCAGTGCGGGCCGCTGCGGTTGCGGCGTCTGCGGGGTGCGGTGGCACGCGCGATGAAGGACAACGCGGGCGCGGCCAATGTCGTGCGTCGTGGCCTGCTCTGGCTGGAGTCCGATTTGGCGCCCGATCCGGACGTTCTCGCGGCCGCTGCGGCCGCCGCCGGGTCGCTGCGAGATTTCGATCTGGCCGCCCGGCTGTCGCGGGCCGCCGCCGAGTCCGGGTTGGGTACGGAGGCCCGCGTCGATCTCGCCTACAACCTCGTTCTCTCGCAGCAGGGCGACGAGGCCGCCTCGGTGATCGACAGCATCGCCGCGGACGAGGTCTCGGAGTCGGCCTTCATCAACGACGTCATCCTGCGCGCCGCCAACCTGCTGTGGACCATGCGGTCGCCCGAGGAGTCGTGGCGCGTGATCGACGAAGCCCTCGAGGACGCGACCGGCCCGCGCCGGGGGCAGCTGCTGGCCTTCCGCGCCAATCAACTGATGCTCACCGCGAGGCCCGCCGAGGTCGTCGACATGATGAACACCGTCGACTACGGGACGCTCGACGGATACGGCGAAGCCGTGCGCCTCTGTTCGGAGATCTTCGCCCTCGCCGAGGTGGGCCGAACCGACGACGCAGTCATCAGAGCCGAGATGTGTTACTCGGTGATCGAATCCTCCGAGCAG
>DATEIG010000777.1:0-6542 GCA_035279185.1 Mycobacterium sp. | reverse complement strand
CGCTCAGGCTCATCGCGTCGGCGACCTCGAATCGTGCCGCGACACCCCTGTCGCGGGCGTTGCGGCGCGCCTGCTCGACGGCTTCGGGCGCGAAATCGATGCCGAGCACGTCATAGCCCAGCCGGGTCAGCAAGATCGCGTGTTCGCCTGTCCCACAACCGATATCGAGCACCTTGCCCCGAACGAGACCTGCCCGTTCCAATTCGACGACGGCCGGTTGCGGCTCGCCGATCACCCACGGTGGGGTGGTCGTGCGGTAGAACTCATCAAATCGCGAGAGAGCGGGTGTCTGGTCCATGAATGACAGTGTTCTACCTCAACCGAACTTGAGGTCAACCGTCGAGGTTGTCGCCGACAGGCTGTTCACAGCCATCGAAAGGGGTGACGCGGCCACCGTGGAAGCGCTGTGGGCCGACGACGTGGCGGTGTGGAAGTCCGCGGAACCCGAAGAACAGGACAAGAGGCGCGCGCTTCGGGTGATTACATGGTTCATGGGCATCACCACGACCCGCCGATACGAGGTGCTCGATCGCCGGTTCTTCGACGGCGGCTTCGTCCAGCAGCACGTCCTGCACGCAACCGGCAAAGCGGGCGGATCGATCTCTTTGCGGGTATGCATCGTGATCACAGTGGGTGCGCACGGCCTGATCACCACGATCGACGAATATTTCGACCCGGCGGAACTGCAGCCGCTGCTCCGTCCGGACAACTGATAGGGAGGATCACATGGCAAGCCTGAGCGAGTTCCTCAGCGATCCCGCGTCGGCGGGGACGTGGACGCTGGACGCCAACAATTCCGCGATCACCGTGAAAGCCAAGTCGATGTGGGGCCTGGTTCCCGTCAAGGGCCGCTTCACGGAGTTCTCCGGCGAGGGCCAAATCGCCCCTCCGGCAACTATTTCCGGCGCAGTGAAGATCAAGGCCGCATCGCTGCGCACGGGAATCCGCAAACGCGACGAACACCTGCACTCCGCGGATTTCTTTGACGCCGACCGATTCCCCGACATCGACGTGGTGGTGACCGGAGCCGACGCCGTCGAGGGGGACACCGTCACCCTGCGCGCGGACCTCACCGTCAAGGGCACGACCAAACCCGTCGAGTTGACGACCACCGTGACACCCACCGGCGACGGTGGGATGAAGCTGAGCGGCCGCGGCACGGTCAACCGCCAGGATTTCGGGGTCGACGGCAACCTGATCGGGATGATCGGTGACCACGCCACGCTTTCCGGCGACCTGGTGTTCCGCCGCACCGGAACGTAGGGGGTTCGTCTAGCATCTGGCCCATGCCCGAATCATCTCGGCCGCTGCGAATCCTGGTGTACAGCGACAACCCGCGGACTCGCGAGCAGGTCCAGCTCGCTCTGGGTAAGCGTGTGCACCCTGACCTGCCCGAGCTGACCTATCTCGAGGTCGCCACGGGTCCGATGGTGATCGCGCAGATGGACGAGGGCGGCTTCGATCTGGTGATTCTCGACGGCGAGGCCACCCCGACCGGCGGCATGGGAATTGCCAAGCAGCTCAAGGACGAACTCGACGAATGCCCGCCGCTGCTCGTCCTGACCGGCCGCCGGGACGACGCCTGGCTGGCGAAGTGGTCGCGCGCCGAGGCGGCCGTTCCGCATCCGATCGACCCCATCCGCCTGGGCGAGGCCGTGGTGTCGCTTCTGCGCGCCCCCGTGCAGTAGCTGTTCTCTCTATTTCGCCTAGCGCCGTTGGCTTTTCGGGGCACGCCGAAGCAGGCGGTCGGCAACCGAAATCGATACTAACCCCTTGTTGTGACGCGCCTTTGGAACATCGCTAGGCTGTGGGTCAGCTCACATCGGAAAGCCCACGAGGGAGCGGTCACACCTGCATGAACCTGTACCTACCCATCCTGGTGCTCGGCGCGGTCGCCGCCGGGTTTGCCGTGTTCTCGGTCGTCTCTGCGCTGCTCGGTGGACCGCGGCGGTTCAACCGGGCCAAGCTCGAGGCGTACGAGTGCGGCATCGAGCCCATGCCCGAGCTGGCCAACCCCCAGGCCGCCGGGCAGCGGTTCCCGATGAAGTACTACGTCACCGCGATGCTGTTCATCGTCTTCGACATCGAGATCGTGTTCCTGTACCCGTGGGCCGTCGCCTTCGACAGCCTGGGGATATTCGCGCTGGTCGAGATGCTGTTGTTCATGGCGACGGTCTTCGTGGCGTACGCCTACGTCTGGCGCCGGGGAGGCCTGAATTGGGACTAGAAGAAAAGCTGCCGAGCGGCATTCTGCTGTCGACAGTCGAGAAGCTCGCGGGTTACGTCCGCAAAGGGTCGCTGTGGCCGGCGACGTTCGGCCTGGCCTGCTGCGCGATCGAGATGATGGCCACCGCGGGCCCGCGCTTCGACATCTCGCGGTTCGGCATGGAGCGGTTCTCCGCAACCCCCCGCCAGGCCGACCTGATGATCGTCGCAGGCCGGGTCAGCCAGAAGATGGCGCCGGTGCTGCGGCAGGTCTACGACCAGATGGCCGAGCCCAAGTGGGTGCTGGCCATGGGCGTGTGCGCGTCCTCGGGCGGGATGTTCAACAACTACGCGATCGTGCAGGGCGTCGATCACATCGTTCCCGTGGACATCTACCTGCCCGGCTGCCCGCCCCGGCCCGAGATGCTGCTGCACGCGATCCTGAAACTGCACGACAAGATCCAGGAGATGCCGCTGGGCGTCAACCGCGAGGAAGCGGTCCGCGAAGCCGAGAAGGCGGCGCTGGCGGTCACGCCGACGATCGAGCTCAAGGGGCTTCTGCGGTGACCACACCCTCCGATGCGCCCGAAAGCTTCCCCAACGGCAGCAGCGAGAAACCGGACAAGGAGATCGTCGGCGTCCGTCGGGGCATGTTCGGCCCGAAAGGGTCCGGCGACACCTCGGGATACGGCCGGCTGGTCCGCGAAGTCGCGATGCCGGGCAGCTCGCCGCGGCCGTACGGCGGCTACTTCGACGAAGTCGTCGACACCCTGACCTCGGTTCTCGGCGAGGAATCGTTCACCGCGGCCATCGAGCGGGTGGTGGTGCACCGCGACCAGCTGACCCTCGAGGTGGCACGCGAGCACCTGCCCGCGGTGATGCAGGCGCTGCGCGACGATACAGGCCTGCGGTTCGAGCTGTGCCTCGGCGTCAGCGGTGTGCACTACCCGGCCGACACCGGTCGGGAACTGCACGCGGTGTACCCGCTGATGTCGATCACGCACAACAGGCGAATCCAGGTGGAAACGACCGCGCCGGACGCCGACCCGCACATCCCGTCGCTGTTCCGCGTCTACCCGACCACCGACTGGCACGAGCGGGAGACATACGACTTCTTCGGGATCATCTTCGACGGCCATCCCTCGCTGACGCGCATCGAGATGCCCGACGACTGGGTCGGACACCCCCAGCGCAAGGACTACCCGTTGGGAGGCATCCCGGTCGAGTACCACGGCGCCGAGATACCGCCGCCCGATGAGCGAAGGGCCTACAGCTGATGAGTTCTGACAACACCCCGCCGCAGGGCGGGGACACCGTCGTGATGGTCGGCGGCGAGGATTGGGATCAGGTCGTCTCGGCGGCTGCGCAAGCCGATGCGGGCGAACGGATCGTGGTCAACATGGGACCGCAACACCCGTCCACGCACGGCGTGCTGCGGCTGATCCTCGAGATCGAGGGCGAAACCATCGTCTCGGCCCGTTGCGGTATCGGCTACCTGCACACCGGGATCGAGAAGAACCTGGAGTACCGCACCTGGACCCAGGGCGTCACGTTCGTCACCCGAATGGACTACCTGTCACCGCTGTTCAACGAGACGGTGTACTGCCTCGGCGTGGAGAAGCTGCTCGGCGTCACCGATGACATTCCGGAGCGCGCCAACATCATTCGCGTGATGATGATGGAAATGAACCGGATCTCGAGCCACCTCGTCGCGCTGGCGACCGGAGGGATGGAGCTCGGCTCCATGGGCGCGATGTTCTACGGCTTCCGCGAGCGCGAGCAGATCCTGTCGATCTTCGAGACGATCACCGGACTGCGCATGAACAACGCCTACATCCGGCCCGGCGGCCTGGCTGCCGACCTGCCCGACGAGGCCCTGCCGCAGATCCGCGACATGCTGAAGCTGATGCCCAAACGGCTCAAGGACCTTTCGGACCTGCTGAGCGAGAACTACATCTGGAAGGCCCGCACCCAGGGCATCGGTTACCTCGACCTGACGGGCTGCATGGCGCTGGGCATCACCGGCCCGGTGCTGCGCTCCACCGGACTGCCGCACGATCTGCGAAAGTCTCAGCCGTACTGCGGGTATGAGACCTACGACTTCGACGTCATCACCGACGACGGCTGCGACGCCTACGGTCGCTACCTCATCCGGGTCAAGGAGCTCCACGAGTCGCTGAAGATCATCGAGCAGTGCGTGGAACGTCTGGAGAAGACTCCCGGCCGGGTGATGATCGACGACAAGAAGCTGGCCTGGCCAGCGGACCTGAAGCTGGGGCCGGACGGCCTCGGCAACTCGCCTGAGCACATCGCCAAGATCATGGGCCACTCGATGGAGGGACTGATCCACCACTTCAAGCTGGTCACCGAGGGCATCCGGGTGCCACCGGGCCAGGTGTACGTCGCGGTCGAGTCGCCGCGCGGCGAGCTGGGCGTGCACATGGTCTCCGATGGCGGCACCAGGCCGTATCGGGTGCACTACCGCGACCCGTCGTTCACCAACCTTCAGGCCGTCGCCGCAACCTGCGAGGGCGGCATGGTCGCCGACGCGATCTCCGCAGTCGCGTCGATCGACCCGGTCATGGGGGGTGTGGACAGATGACGTTGTCCCCCAACGGTTCTCCGGTGTTCCTCGAGCTGGGTCAGCGGCCCGACGAGGCGGGTCCGCCGATCAGCGGCGAATCGCTGTACCCGGCCGACGTGACGGCACGGCTCGAGTCGAGCGCGCGCGACATCATCGCGAAGTACCCGCGGTCGCGCTCCGCGCTCCTGCCGCTGCTGCATCTGGTGCAGGCCGAGGACGGCTACCTCACCAAGGCGGGCCTGGCGTTCTGCGCCGCCCAGCTCGGCCTCACCGAGGCGGAGGTGACCGCGGTCGCCACGTTCTACTCGATGTACCGGCGCACACCCACCGGGGAGTATCTGGTCGGCGTGTGCACGAACACGCTCTGCGCGATCATGGGCGGCGACGCGATCCTCGACTCGCTGCAGGAGCACCTCGGAATCCACGCGGGCCAGACCACCGACGACGGCCGGGTCACCCTCGAACACGTCGAATGCAATGCCGCCTGCGACTATGCGCCGGTCATCATGGTCAACTGGGAGTTCTTCGACAACCAAACCCCCTCGTCGGCACGGGAACTGGTTGATGCACTGCGCCTGGGCGAGGACGTGGTCCCCAGCCGCGGCGCCAAGCTCTGCAGCTTCAAGCAGACGTCCCGCGTGCTCGCGGGTCTGCCCGACGACCGCCCGGTCACCGCGGACGGCCAGGTGCCGACGGCGACGCTGGCCGGGCTGCGGGTCGCCCGCGAACTCGACATGGAGGCGCCTGCGCCGGACGACCACCCGCCGTCGTCGACGCCGGAATCCCACGACGACAAGGCGGAAGCCGCCGAGGCGACCAAGGACGAGCCGGCACCGGGACCGTCGGCCACCGTGCCCGCCGGCTCGAACATCACCGAAACCGACAAGAAGACAACGGATTCACACGACTGACATGGCACCTGCGACTCCCCTGACTCCTGTGTTCAGCCGGTACTGGGACGATCCCGAACCCTGGACGCTCGAGACCTACCGCCGTCACGACGGATACCGCGCGCTGGAGAAGGCGCTGGCGATGGAACCCGACGAGGTCATCACCCTGGTGAAGGACTCGGGCCTGCGCGGCCGCGGCGGTGCCGGCTTCCCGACCGGGACGAAGTGGTCGTTCATCCCGCAGGACGACACCGGCGCCGGCGCCAAGCCGAAGTATCTCGTCATCAACGCCGACGAGTCGGAACCCGGTACGTGTAAAGACATTCCGCTGATGCTCACGACGCCGCACTTCCTCGTCGAGGGCGCGATCATCGCGGCATACGCCATCCGTGCGCACCACGCGTTCATCTACGTGCGCGGCGAGGTGGTCCCCGTGTTGCGGCGGTTGCAGGCCGCCGTCGCCGAAGCCTACGAGGCCGGCTATCTGGGCACCGACATCAACGGCTCGGGCTTCGACCTCGAGTTGGTGGTGCACGCCGGTGCCGGTGCCTACATCTGCGGGGAGGAGACCGCGCTCCTCGACTCGCTCGAAGGCAGGCGCGGCCAACCCCGGCTGCGTCCGCCGTTCCCCGCGGTCGCCGGTCTGTACGCGTGCCCGACCGTGGTCAACAACGTCGAGTCGATCGCCAGCGTGCCGCCGATCATGCTCAACGGGATCGACTGGTTCCGGTCGATGGGTTCGGAGAAGTCGCCCGGTTTCACGCTGTATTCGCTGTCGGGTCACGTGACCAATCCGGGTCAGTACGAGGCACCTCTTGGCATCACGCTTCGCGAACTCCTCGAGTACGCGGGCGGGGTCCGCG
>DATEIG010000776.1:0-23454 GCA_035279185.1 Mycobacterium sp. | reverse complement strand
CGCAAACCCGTGCCCGATGCCGACCGTGCAGGCAGGGTGTGGGAACGGGTGAAGGCCTACAGCGGCGCCTACGAGATGCGGCCGTAGTCAGTCGGCGGAGGTCATCTCGCACTCCGCTGCTTGGTCAGCACCAGTTTCGCGAACGGGATGTGCATCGGTTCCGGGGCGGCCGCCAACCGCTCGACGATGCCGGCCTCGAGACGGTCGAAGAATTCCGGTGACCGGGGGTCGCGCCGGCCATCGGCCAGCGCGGTCGCCAGCGTCGGAAACACCGCTGCGCGGACGAACCCCGCCCAGAGCGCGCCGAAAGCGGTTGCGTCGTGGTCGAATTGGTACTGGGTGAAGAACCTGTCCTCGGCGTTGAACACCTCGAGGTGCTCGATCGCCAGGCGCTCCAACCGACCCGACGGCGCGAACGGTGCACGGAAATCCGATTCGCGCCTGCCGACGGTCGGCAGGCACATGCGGCGGACTTCGTCCTCGGTGAGCAGGCCGCTCGACGCCAGCTCGTCGAGCGTGTCGACGAGAGCATCGAGCAGCGGTCGATAGCCGAAGCCGCCGTCCTCGTCGAGCGCCATGGTCAACACGACCAGGCGACCACCCGGACTCAGCTCGCGCCCGCGGAATGCGACGAACTCATGCCAGTCGTTCGCGGCCTGCTTCTCGTAGGCGGCGCGGACACCGTCGTCGGCGCTGTAGCTCACCTGGATGTGGTCGGGAACCGGCGCGGGCACCCTCCGCAGCCATTGAACAGCCCAGGACGACCAGCCGAGATGAACGCTGTTGGACGGAATGATCTGGCTGTAGAAGGACCGTCCCACCGCCGAGGCGAACGTCGCCGCATCCTTGTGCAGGTAGGTGTCGGGGTCGTGCGCCAGCGTCTCGAACATCACGGTGAAGTTGTTCTCCGGCACGTCGGTGTGCACGACGAGGATCGAATGCTCGGCCGTGGTCCGGCCGCGCAGTACGGGCAGCGCCGCCGACATCGGCGCCAACGAGTTGTGACCGGTCGATGCGCCGTAGTCGGCGATCACGATCGGCTGCGGCAACCGGGGCAGCGGCACGGCGGCGGCCGCGTCCTCGAAAAGCTCTATCGCCGGCCGCAATCCGGCGGCCTGCAGCCGTGAGCTGACGGTGAACTTTTCGCTGTCCATCGGCTCGGGTCGAACGACGACGCTCGACTCGGGCACCGCCGACGGCTTCTCGGGCATGACGACAACGGTAGCCCTCGCCGCCGTCGCGGACCGATCAGTTCGACGGCGGGCATGTATCCCTTCTCCGTGCTCACCGACGCGTGACAGACTGCGCGCATGGCTGGCGGGCGCGCGGCACCGAAGATCTTCATCCTCTCGGCGGTTCTGACCTTGGTCGTGGCGCTCGTCGGCTTCATCGTCACCGTCGTGCTCAACGCGTTCGTCTTCGATGACTACGACGCCTACGGCGAGGTGCCGATCCCTGGCTCGAGCAGTCTGCACCTCCCCGCAGGCGAGGCGACCGTCAGCTTCCACACTCAGACCGTCGGCACGACGAGCGGCGGACTGCCCGTGCCGCCCCTGGGGCTGACGATCGCCCCGCCCGAGGGCATCCCACAGCCGACGGTCACCGAGAACTGGGGCACTACGACGACTGTCAACAACGACGTCCACATCAGGGTGTGGACGGTGGGCATCCCCGCCGAGGCGACGTACGACATCACCACCGACGGCCAGGTAAGCGGCTACATCAACCCGCACCTGGCATTCGGTGAGGACTCGTCGAACTCGACGATGGCGTGGGTCTTCGCGGGCGTCTTCGTTCTCGGTCTGATCGAGTTGACGGGGGCGATCATCTACGCCGTGAAGAGCGGGAAGCGCGTCACACCCGCTCCTCCTGTCGGAGCGTCGTTCAGCGCCGGCGACCTGCACGCCGTCAGTGGCCCGTACACGCCGACCGATGACGGCATCCGCATCGAGGCGCTCAAAAACCTGGCTGCGCTGAGGGATTCGGGCGCACTGACCGAAGCTGAATTCGAGGCCGAGAAGCGCCGCATCCTCGACGGTTAGTGGCCTCGGGCCACCCATTCGTCGTAGTGCACGATCTCGTCGCCGATGGTCGTCGAGTCGCCGTGCCCGGTGTAGACGACGGTGTCGCCGGGCAGCTTGCCGAGCCTGCCTGCGATCGACTCGAGGATGGTCGGGAAATCGGAATACGATCGACCCGTCGCGCCCGGTCCGCCCTCGAACAGGGTGTCGCCGCTGAAGACCGCGCTCAGTTCCGGCGCATACCAGCAGACAGAACCCGGCGAATGCCCGGGCGTGTGCAAGGCCCGGATCTCGGTGCCTGCGACGGTCAGCGTCTCATTGTCGCCAACCGAGCGGAAATCCTTGTCGGGATGCGTCATTCGCCACAGCACGTCATCGGCGGGATGCAGTAGCACCGGCGCGTCGAGGGTGTCACCGAGGTCGGGTGCCACGGTCACGTGATCGTTGTGGCCGTGCGTGCACACCACCGCCACCACGTTGCGGCCGCCGACCGCATCGATGATCGGCCCGGCGTTATGGGCGGCGTCGAAGACCACCACGTCCTTGTCGTCGCCGACGATCCAGATGTTGTTGTCGACTTCCCAACTGCCGCCGTCGAGTTCGAACGTGCCGTGGGTGACGACCCGCTGGATCGGCCCCCCGTTCACTTGAACACCACCACCGAGCGCAGCACCTCACCGGCGTGCATCTTGTGGAACGCATCCTCGATGTCGTCGAGCCCGATGCGTTCGGACACGAACTTCTCCAACGGAAGTCTGCCCTGCAGGTACAGGCTGATCAGGGTCGGGAAGTCGCGTTCGGGCAGGCAGTCGCCGTACCAGGACGACTTCAGCGAGCCGCCGCGGGAGAAGAAGTCCACCAGTGGCATCTCGAGTTTCATGTCCGGCGTCGGAACGCCCACCAGGACAACGGTTCCGGCGAGGTCGCGGGCGTAGAACGCCTGCTTCCAGGTTTCCGGCCTGCCCACCGCGTCGATCACGACGTCGGCACCGTTGCCGTCGGTCAGGTCCTGGATGGTCTCCACCGGATCGAGCTCTTTGGCGTTGATCGTGTGGGTGGCGCCGAAACCGCGCGCCCAGTCCAGCTTCTTGTTGTCGGTGTCCACCGCGATGATCCGCTTCGCGCCGACCAGGGCCGCGCCCGCGACCGCGGCGTCGCCCACGCCGCCGCACCCGATCACCGCGACGGTGTCGTCACGGTTGACCGCACCGGTGTTGATCGCTGCGCCGATACCGGCCATCACACCGCAGCCCAGTAGCCCCGCCACGGCGGGGTCGGCGGCCGGATCGACCTTCGTGCACTGCCCCTCGTGGACGAGCGTCTTGTCGACGAACGCGCCGATGCCCAGCGCAGGAGTGAGCTCGGTGCCGTCGGTCAGCGTCATCTTCTGCGCGGCGTTGTGGGTGTCGAAGCACAGGTGCGGGCGGCCGCGCTTGCAGGCCCGGCACTCTCCGCAGACCGCGCGCCAGTTCAGGATCACGAAGTCGCCGGGCTCCACATGGGTGACGCCGTCACCGACTGATTCGACGATGCCCGCCGCCTCGTGACCGAGCAGGAACGGGTATTCGTCGTTGATGCCGCCCTCGCGATAGGTGAGGTCGGTATGGCAGACGCCGCAGGCCTGGATGTCGACGACCACCTCGCCCGGCCCCGGGTCGGGAATCACGACATCCACGACCTCGACCGGCTCACCCTTCTTCCGCGAGATGACTCCGCGCACTGTCTGACCCATGGGTCGAACCTTAGCCGCCCGCATCAGCGGGCCGATAGTGGAAGCCTGTAACCATGATGCCCGTTCTCTACCTCAGCCACGGCGCCCCGCCACTGGTCGACGACGACCTGTGGGTGTCGCAGCTGGCGGCCTGGGCTGCCGACATGCCGACGCCGAAGGCGATCCTCGTGGTGTCCGCGCACTGGGAGGCGGCGCCGCTGACGATCGGCTCCACCACCGTCGACACCCCGTTGACCTACGACTTCTGGGGCTTCCCCCACCGCTACTACAACGTCACGTACGACGCACCCGGCGCACCGTCGTTGGCGGCGGCGGTGGAAGCGCTGATGCCCGACGGCGAGCCCGTCGCCCACGATCCCGACCGCAGGCTCGATCACGGCGCCTACGTGCCGTTGACCGTCATGTATCCCGCCGCCGACATTCCGACACTGCAGATCTCGCTGCCGACCCTCGATCCGCAGCGGCTGCTCCACCTCGGGCAGCGGCTCCGCCCGCTCCGCGACGACGACGTCATGGTGATCGGGTCGGGCTTCACGACCCACGGCCTCCCGTTTCTCGACGACCCGTCGCCGAACGCCACACCGCCGGGCTGGTCGAGGGAGTTCGACGCATGGGCAGCTGACCGGTTCGCCGGGGGAGACGTGGACGCCCTCATCGACTTTCGGCACACGGCGCCGGGGATGCCGTACGCGCATCCCACCGTCGAGCATTTCGCTCCGCTGTTCGTGGCGCTGGGCGCGTCGGCCGATCCGGAGCAGACGCCGAAGCAGGTGATCGACGGCTACTGGATGGGGCTGGCGAAGAGGTCGATCCAGCTGGTGTGATGGAGGTGTCATGGAGACCTTGATCGACTTCCTCGCCGAGGCCCGCGAGGCGTACCGACGCAATGACTGGCGGGCCAGCTACGCCGCGTTCGTCCGTGCCGACGGCGTCGGGCCGATGCCGCTCGACGATCTCGATGCCTACGGCGCAGCGGCATGGCGTCTCGGCCGCGGCAACGAGGCCGTCAGGCTCGCCGAGCGGGCGTACGACCGGTTGGTGCGCACCGATCCCGCCGGCGCCGCGATGAAGGCCACGCTTCTCGCGTTGCAGTGGCGTGCGCGGGGACATCAAGCGCTGTCACAGGTCTGGGCCTCCCGCGCGAGGGCGTTGACCACCGGGACACCCGGGAGCGGAACGCTCGGCTACCTCGCCTACCTGGATGCGTCGGCGGCACTTGCCGAGCGTGATGCACTCGCGTTGAGCCGAGCCTGCAGCATGCTGCGTCAGACGGTCTCCGACACGTCCGATACGACGCTCGGCGTCCTCGGCCAAGTGGTCGACGGAATCGCTGCACTTCTGGAATTCCGTGTCGCAGAGGGATATCGGATGCTCGACGAGGCGCTGCTGCCCGTGCTCGACGAACGCGTCGCGCCCGAGTGGGCCGGTGACATCTACCGGCTGGTGCTGCGCGCGGACGGGCAAGCCGATGTCACGCACCGGCAGGCGTGGACGGAGTCGAGGCAGCGCTGGGTCGTGGTCACCGGCGTCGCGATCGACACCTCCGACGAACCATGACCCGGTCGCGGCAGCAGCTGCCTCAGCTCGGCGCCGACCACATCTTCGTGACCGACGGCGGCCTGGAGACCGAACTGGTCTTCCACGACGGCCGCGACCTTCCGTGCTTCGCGGCCTTTCCATTGCTCGCCGAGCCCGCCGGCCGCGCACGGCTGCGCCGGTACTACGACGGCTATCTCGACATCGCGCGCAGGCACGGCGGCGGGTTCGTCGTCGAAACGCCGACCTGGCGCGCCAACCCCGACTGGGCGGCGGAGCTCGGCTACTCCCTCGCGCGGCTCGACGAGGCCAACCGCGCCGCGGTCGAGTTGGCCGAGGAGGTCCGCGCGGACGCGGCGGCCAACGGCATCACGGCTGTCGTGAGCGGCTGCATCGGACCGCGCGGCGACGGCTACGACCCCGCTGCTTCGATGACGGCCGAGGAGGCGCAGCGCTATCACTGCGTGCAGATCGCCAGCGTGGCCGACACCTCCGCCGACCAGGTGACCGCGATGACCATCCCGTACGTCGAGGAGGCCATCGGCATCGTGCGAGCCGCCACCGCCGCAGGCGTTCCCTCGGTGATCTCGTTCACCGTCGAGACAGACGGCAGACTGCCCACCGGCCAGGCGCTACCCGAGGCCATCGAGCAGGTCGATGCCGAAACGGGCGGCAGCGCAGCCTATTTCATGATCAACTGCGCGCATCCCGACCATTTCTCGTCGGCGCTCGATCAGGACGGCCCATGGCGGCAGCGTCTCGCGGGCCTGCGCGCGAACTCCTCGGTGAGAAGCCACGCGGAACTCGACGAGGCGACCGAGCTCGATGAGGGCGACCCCGACGAACTCGGTGCGCAGCACGCCGCGATGCGAGACCTGCTGCCCGAAGTGCGAGTGCTCGGTGGGTGCTGCGGCACCGACGCTCGTCACGTGGCCGCGATCGTCTCGGCGTGGACAGCGAACTAGGCTCCTGTCGGTGTCTGCACTCGACGTGATCGCCGACTGGCCCGTTCGTCATGCGGCCGCGGCAGTCGTGCAACCTTCGGGAGTCGTCGCGGAGTACGGGGACACCGCGCACCGGTTCGCGCTGGCGTCGGTCACCAAGCCGCTGGCGGCACGCGCCGTCCAGATCGCGGTCGAAGAGGGCGTCGTCGAACTCGACACCCCCGCGGGTCCGCCGGATTCCACGATCCGTCATCTGCTGGCCCACACGTCGGGCTACTCGATGCACACCGATCAGGTCATGGCGCCGCCCGGCAAGCGGCGCATCTACTCCAACTACGGGTTCGCCGTCGCCGCCGAGGCGGTCGAGAAGGAAGCCGACATCGAATTCGGCCGGTATCTGGCCGAAGCGGTGTTCGAGCCGCTCGGCATGACCGCCAGCGAACTGGACGGCGGCGCCGAGGCCGCCGGCTACGGCGCCACGTCGACGGTCGCCGATCTCGCCGCGTTCGCCGTCGACCTGCTGAAGCCATCCCTCGTCTCCGCCGAGATGCACGAGGCGGCCATCGAGGTGCAGTTCCCCGATCTCGACGGGGTGTTGCCGGGGTTCGGCGTGCAGCGGCCCAACGACTGGGGCCTGGGCTTCGAGATCCGCGACACCAAGTCGCCGCACTGGACCGGGTCGGCCAATTCCGGGCGAACCTTCGGCCATTTCGGGCAAGCCGGGACGTTCATCTGGGTCGATCCCGACCGTGACCTGGCGCTTGTCGCGCTGGCCGACCGGGATTTCGGCGACTGGGCCTACGAGCGTTGGCCCGCGCTCGCCGACGCTGTCATCGCCGAATTCGACAGCTGACGAGACGGGGACTAGCGCAACAGGGGCCTCACGAGGCACAATAGACACGTACGACACAACTGCAGCTCATTTCATCCGCCAGGTCGTTGGGGAAGACGTCCCTCGTGGAGCCGAAGGAGCAGCAGATGCGTGCGTCAAACCAGTTCGCCGATTCGACGACGGGCGTGGTTTACATCCATGCCTCGCCAGCGGCCGTGTGCCCGCACGTCGAGTGGGCGTTGTCGTCGACCCTGCGGTCGAGGGCGAATCTGACGTGGACCCCGCAGCCGGCGATGCCCGGACAGCTGCGTGCGGTCACCAATTGGGTCGGCCCGGTCGGTGCGGGCGGGCAACTCGCCAACGCGCTGCGGTCGTGGTCGGTGCTGCGGTTCGAGGTGACCGAGGATCCCAGTGCAGGCGTCGACGGTCAGCGGTTCTGCCACACCCCGCAACTCGGCCTGTGGAGCGGAACGATGAGCGCCAACGGCGACGTGATGGTCGGCGAGATGAGGCTGCGGTCGCTGATGGAATCCGGGGCCGACATGCTCGCCGCCGAACTCGACTCGGTGCTGGGCACCGCGTGGGACGAGGCGCTGGAGCCGTATCGCAGCGGCGGCGACACCGGCGAGGTCACCTGGCTCAACCGCGGGGTCGGCTAGGCGGGCCGCAGGATCCTCAGCGCTCCGCTGACCGCCGACACTTCGACAGGAAGCGGGCAGACGAATTCGCCATCGGCATAGGCGTTGATGCCGGGGGAGTCCACGGTGATCGTCTGCGCCCGCGCGGTGCGGACCTCGTCGAGGTCGACGTGGGTGCCCTTGAACACAGTGGGAAACAGGCGAATCAGCTTCGACCGCGACGCCGACGCCACCATGGTGGCGTCGAGTAATCCGTCAGTGGGGTCGGCGTTCGGACAGATCCTCATGCCACCGCCGTAACTCTTGGTGTTGCCGAATGCGGCGAGGGTCAACTCGGTCTCGAGTTCGTCGCCGTCGAACGACAAGCGGAACGGCAGCAGTCGCAGCTTCGACAACTCGGCGACCATCGCGAGGTTGTACCGCATCCGCCCGTGCGGCCATCGCATCCTGTTGGTCCGATCGGTGACCAGCGAATCGAAACCCGCCGCCATCACAGTGCCGAACCAGCGGTTCGTGCCGTCGGCCCCGCTGATGCGGCCGAGGTCCACCGTGTCGACGACGCCGTCGACGACGACATCGGCGGAGGCCTCGGGATCCTTTGTCGGGATGCGGAATTCGCGGGCATGGTCGTTGCCCGTGCCTGCGGGAATGATCGCGAGCGGGATATCGGTCTGCGCAAGCACCTGCAATGCGAGCGAGATTATGCCGTCACCACCGACGACGACCAGCGCGTCCATCCCGCGCTCGAGTGCGCCGTCGACGAGGCGCCGCGCGTGCTCGGCGTCGGTCCCCGCGATCGCGACGACGTCGACACCGCGCTGGTGGAGTCGGGCGACGGCGCGTTCGGCCGCGTGCGGCGCGCTGCCATGTCCGGATGCCGGGTTGGTCAGCATCGTGACGCGGCCCTGCATGGTCACGGAATCAGCTTGCCGGGGTTGAGGATTCCGCTGGGGTCGAGTGCAGCCTTGACGGCGCGAAGCACCTGCACGCCGAGGTCGCCGACCTCATCGCGCATCCAGGGCCGGTGATCGGCGCCGACCGCGTGGTGGTGGGTGATGGTGGCGCCGGTGCGCATCATCGCGTCCGATGCGGCGGCCTTCGCCGTGCGCCACTGCTCGATCGGATTACCGCGCTGCCCCGCGACGACGGTGAAGTAGAGCGACGCGCCGGTGGGATACACATGCGAAATGTGGCACAGCACAAGGGCGGGCGTGCCCGTTTCGGCCAGTGCGGTCGTCAGCGCCTCGGTGACGGCGGCCTTCAACGTGGGGATGTTGGACCAGTTGGTGGCGGTCTCGAGGGTTTCGCACAGCGCGCCTGCCGACAGAAGAGAGTCGCGCAGATACGGCGCGTTGAACCGGCCGTGCTCCCACGCTTTCGCGGGTGCTTCGCCGAGTGAGGTGCCGCCCTTGGCCTCCATCAACCGACGCGTTTCGGCGTGCCTGCTCTCGACGTGGTCCTCGGTGCCCTCGAACACCGTGATGGCCAGGCAGCCGCCGGTGATGCTGTCCTCGCCGATGCTGTCGGTGGTGGCCAGGTTGACGCCGGTTTCAGCTTCGTCGGAGAGCCGCAGCACGGTTGGGCCGGTGCCGGTCTGGGCCACGGCGCGCAGGGCGTCCGCCCCGGTGGCGAAGTCGGGGAACGACCACGCCTCGTAGCGGGTCGCTGTCGGAGCGGGATGTACCTTCACACGCACGCGGGTGATGACACCGAACACGCCTTCGGAGCCGATCAGCAGCTGGCGAAGGTCGGGACCCGCGGCGGATTCCGGTGCCCGGCCCAGATCGAGAATGCCTGACGGGGTGACCGCGCGAAGGCCGCGGACCATGTCGTTGAACCTGCCGTAGCCGGCGGAGTCCTGACCCGATGATCGCGTCGCGGCGAACCCGCCGATCGTCGCGAACTGGAAGCTCTGCGGGAAATGCCCCAGCGAAAAGCCCCGCTCGCCGAGCAGCCGTTCGGCGTCGGGACCCGTCACGCCCGCACCGAGTTCGGCTTCGCCCGACACCTCGTCGAGGGAGTGCAGCTCGTTCAGCCTGCTCAAGTCCAGCGAGATGACGGCCTTGAACTGGCCGCGCACCGGGTCGAGCCCGCCGACCACGCTGGTACCGCCACCGAACGGGACCACCGCAATACTGCGCTGAGCGCACACCGCCAGCAGCGAGGCGATGTCGTCCTCCGAGCCGGGCAACAGCACGGCGTCGGGTGCGTCCTGAATGCCGGGATCCCGGCGTCGCAGCAGGTCGAGGGTCGACTTGCCGCCCGCGCGGTACAGCCGGGTTTCGTCGTCGACGCGGCAGTTCTCCGAGCCGACGATCTCGGCCAGCGCGTCCCGGTCTGCGGACGACAACGCCGACGGCCGGAGCTTGACCTGGTCCTGTGTCAGCTGGGGAAGCGGGGACGCTGCGACACCGAGCGCCTGCTCCAGCAGATTCCGGATCCCGTCGGAGAGCGGCTTGGCCTGGTCGGGGTCACCCCATGCATCCCACTTCATCATGAGTTACAGTATTACATATGTTGTCAATCAGTAACGATCCTGCGGCCGAGGTCGGGGACCGCATCCTCGACGCCGCGGCAAGTTGCGTGCTGGCCTACGGGGTCGACCGGGTGACGCTGGCCGAGATCGCGCGTCGGGCCGGGGTGAGCAGGCCGACCATCTACCGCCGGTGGCCGGACACCCGAGCGCTCCTGGCCGCGCTGCTGACCTCCCGGATCCTTCGCGTGCTTCGCGATCTGCCGTCGCGGGGCGGTGGGCGCGAAGCACTGGTCGAGCGCATCGTCGGCGCTGCCGAACGGTTACGGCACGACGAGGTCGTCATGTCGGTGTTCCACACCGCCCCCGAACTGGCCATGGTCTACATCGCCGAACGCCTCGGCACCAGCCAGCAGATCCTCATCGAGGCGGTGGCCTCCGAACTCGAGGCCGCCCAGCGCGACGGCAGTGTGCGCCAGGGCGACCCGCGCCAGCTTGCCGCGATGTGCCTGCTCATCACCCAGTCGACGATTCAGTCGGCCCAGATCGTCGAACCGATACTCGACGCCGACGCACTCGCCGTCGAACTCGCCCACTCATTGAACGGATACCTCAGACCGTGACGAACTCGGCCACCCTCAACGCCTTTCGGCGCAGCAGCGAGCTGACGGCGCTCGCCGACGGCCAGCCGCTGGACGTGATCGTCATCGGCGGCGGGATCACCGGAACCGGGATCGCGCTGGACGCCGCCTCCCGCGGTCTGTCGGTGGCGCTGGTGGAGAAACACGACCTGGCGTTCGGCACCAGTCGGTGGAGCTCCAAGCTCGTCCACGGCGGGCTGCGGTACCTCGCGACCGGCAACCTCGGGATCGCACGGCGCAGCGCAGTGGAACGCGGAATCCTGATGACCCGCAACGCCCCTCACCTCGTCAGCGCCATGCCGCAATTGGTTCCGCTGCTGCCTGCGATGGGCACTGCGGAGCGGGCGCTGGTACGAACCGGCTTCCTGGCCGGCGATGCGCTACGCCGTTTGGCGGGCACACGGTCGTCGACGCTGCCCCGGTCGCGCCGCATCTCCGCCGCGCGCGCCGTCGACATGGCCCCCACCGTTCGGCGGGACGGCCTATCCGGCGGACTGCTCGCCTACGACGGACAGCTGATCGACGACGCCCGCCTGGTGACCGCCGTGGCGAGGACCGCGGCCCAACACGGCGCTCGGATCCTGACGCGGGTGGCGGCCTCGAACGCGTCGGGGACCTCGGTGCGCCTGACCGATCAACTCACGGGTGAGTCGTTCGACGTCTCCGCGCGTGCGGTGATCAACGCCAGCGGGGTGTGGGCGGGGGAGGTCGAGCCGACGATCGCGCTGCGGCCCAGCCGCGGCACGCATCTGGTGTTCGACGCCGAAGCGTTCGGCAATCCCACTGCGGCGCTGACCATTCCAATCCCGGGCGAGCTCAACCGATTCGTGTTCGCGATGCCGGAACAGTTGGGCAGGGTGTACCTCGGACTCACCGACGAGGATGCGCCGGGTCCGATACCCGATGTGCCGGAGCCGACGTCGCAGGAGATCGGGTTCCTGCTGGACACCGTCAACACCGCGTTGGCGACGACACTGGGCCGCGACGACGTCATCGGCGCGTACGCGGGGCTGCGTCCGCTGGTCGATGCGGGAAATGGTCGGACCGCGGACGTGTCGCGTGACCACGCCGTCGTCGAATCACCGTCGGGAGTGATCAGCGTGATCGGCGGCAAGCTCACGGAATACCGGTATATGGCCGAGGACGTTCTCGACAAGGCCGTCGCGTTGCGAGGCCTGCGTGCGGGTGCATGCCGGACACGAAACCTGCCGCTCGTCGGTGCGCCCTCGAATCCGGTTGCCACACTGCGGGTGCCCACCCACCTGCCGTCGTCACTCGTCGCCCGGTTCGGCGCCGAAGCGCCCAACGTCATCGCCAAGGCCACATGCGAGCGGCCTACCGATCCGGTGGCCGACGGTGTCGACGTGATCCGCGCGGAGTTCGAGTACGCGGTGACGCACGAGGGAGCGCTGACCGTCGACGACATCGTCGACCGGCGCACCCGCATAGGACTGGTCGACTCCGACCGCGACACAGTGTTGACTGTGGCGGGTGAACTGCTCGCTGGAGGTGTGCGATAGGTCTGGTCGGCCGGGCCAACAGATGAGGCGCATGGCGGCGCTGGTGGCAACGTTGGTGGTGGCCGCCGTGCTACTCGCGACGCCCGCGGCCGCCGAAGCGGGTGTGTCGAACGACCGAACCTACACCGTGGCGATGACGTCGATCGGCGGCGCGACCGCGGACCGGATGGGCAGTTGGGACGCGAGGATCGCCGAACTCTCCGAAGGAGACCCGGCGGTGGCCGAGGCGTTCAACCGCGCCGGTCGCGCGTCGGCTCAGGAGCAGATCGACCGTGCAGAGCTCGAGAGCAACCCGGGTGAACAGTGGAACTTCGAGTCACACGGACAGGTGTCGTTCCGCAGCATTGCGGTCAGCCAGTTGATCCTCGGCACGCACTACTACGGCGCCCATCCCACCTCGTACATCAGCACGGTGGTGATCGACAGCAGAAGCGCGAACCCGATCATGCTGACCGATCTGTTCGCCGATGAGCAGGCCGGGCTCAACCGGCTGTCGGAGATGACCGGCGCCGAACCGCGTTCCGAGAACTTCGTGAACTGGATCCCCACCAGCGAGGGTCTGGAGATCCATTTCGCGCCTTACCAATTCGGCATCGCGCTGCCCGAGACCAAGACCGTGACCTGGGCAGCGCTCGCCGATCTTCTCGCCCCTGCGATGGCGGGCATCGCGCGGGGCTGACGACTACGAGGGCTAGGAGGCCATCGCGTCATAGAGCCGCGCGATATCCGCGGGCGCCACATTCGAGCCACACGCCTGCCGCAGGCTTCGCAGCGGCTGCGCAATGCGCTGCAGTTCAGCCCATTCCGCCGGGTGCGCGAGGAAGTACGTTCGAATCGCGCCTTCGGCGTTGCCGCTGTTGCCCGCTTCGGTGACGGCCTTGTTGGCCTCCGGATGGCTGGCGAACCACTGTCCGGTCCCCGCGCCGACCGCGCCGATTGCGTTGCTCAGCCCGGACACGGTGCAGTCGGCGTCCGCGGATGCCGTCGGCATTGCGACCGCGCCGGTCAGTCCCGCCAGCGCTCCGGCGGCAACCACCCCGGCGAACCCGCGGCGCATCGTCATTCCAGAAATTCGCATACCTCAACTCCTCTGTCAGGGCCCTGTCGATGTCCCCCAACTCAATGGGCCGTCATCCACAGTAGGCGAAGTGAGGATTTGCCGAGGTCAGTGCGACAACACACTGACCCGATGCGATTTTCGGGTCAGAGCGGAATGTTCTTGTGCCGTCCGCGGCGAGCAGGAGCCTCGGCCAGCGCCTGGGTCAGCTTGCTGCGGGTGTGCGCCGGGTCGATCTTCTCGTCGACCACGCCGATCTCGATGGCCGAATCGACTCCGCCCGCGATCCGCTCGTGCTCGGCGGCCAGCTCCTCGTGCAGCGCGTCGCGCTCCTCGTCGGACGCGGCGGCCAGCTTCTTCTTGTGCAGGATGCCGACCGCGGCCTTGGCGCCCATCACGGCGACCTCGGCGTCGGGCCATGCGAACACCTTCGTCGCGTTGAGCGACCGGGAGTTCATCGCGATGTAGGCGCCGCCGTAGATCTTGCGGGTCACCAGCGTGACGCGGGGCACGGTGGCCTCACCGAACGCATGAAGCAGCTTGGCGCCGCGGCGCACGACGCCGCCCCACTCCTGATCGACACCGGGCAGGTAGCCGGGCACGTCGACAACGACGATCAGCGGAATACCGAACGCGTCGCACAGCCGCACGAAACGTGCTGCCTTCTCGGCGCTTTCGGAGTTCAGGCAGCCGCCGAGTCGCAGCGGATTGTTGGCGAGCACACCGACGGTGCGGCCCGACAGCCTGCCGAGGCCGATGACCATCGACGGCGCCCACTTGGCCTGGAACTCCTCGAAGGGGGCGTCGGCGTCGAGCAGAGCCTC
Organism: Mycobacterium sp.; assembly: GCA_035279185.1. Lineage (GTDB taxonomy): Bacteria > Actinomycetota > Actinomycetes > Mycobacteriales > Mycobacteriaceae > Mycobacterium. The sequence continues at coordinate 9,236 of DATEIG010000776.1, read as the reverse complement.
GACGAGCGGGTGCACGTCGTAGGCGCGCCGGGGTGACTCGGGCAGCAGCGCGTGCAGGTCGGTGTCGCCCGCTTCGGCCTTCGTGCGGTCGAAATGACCCTGCTGGCTGAACAATCCGACCAGGCGACGGCCGCGCGCGTACGCGTCGAGCTCGTCGTCGGCCACGATGTGGCACACGCCGGACTTCTTGTGGTGGGTATCAGGCCCGCCGAGCGACGCCATGTCGACGTCCTCGCCGGTGACACTGCGCACGATGTCGGGTCCGGTGACGAACACCCGGCCCTCGGGCGCCATGATGACGACGTCGGTGAGGGCGGGGCCGTAAGCCGCACCGCCAGCGGCAAATCCGACGACGATCGAGATCTGGGGGATGTAGCCCGAGGCCCGGATCATCGCCTCGAAAACCAGGCCGACCGCGTGCAATGCCTTCACACCCTCGGCGAGCCGGGCGCCGCCCGAATGCCAGATCCCGATGATCGGGCTCTGCTCCTCGATCGCGGTGTCGTAGGCGTTGACGATGTGAGCGCAGCCTTCGACGCCCATCGCGCCGCCCATGACGGTGCCGTCGGTGCAGAACGCGACGGTGCGCACGCCGTTCACCGTGCCCGCGGCGGCGAGCACACCGGAACGGTCCCGCTCATGCAGGAACTCGAGCGTGCAGTCGTCGTCGAAGAACGTCTTGAGGCGCAGAAGCGGGTCGCGGGGATCGGTTGATTCGCCGACTGCCTCGGGGGCCGTGATTGTCATCGAAACCTCCTTGTACGGCCGGATTATCGGGGCACTAGTACTAATGGGGGACTTTCAGTACTTCCCGAAGGCGAGCGCCACGTTGTGCCCACCGAATCCGAACGAGTTGTTGATCGCATAGTTGTAGTTGCCGGGTCGCGGCGAGCCGGCGACGACATCGAGGTCGATCTCCGGATCCAGGTTCTTCAGGTTGAGCGTCGGCGGGATGACACCGTTCTTCAGCGCCAACACGGTCAGGATCGACTCGACGGCTCCCACGGCCCCGACCGAGTGGCCGAGTGCGGACTTGGGTGCGTACACCGCGGGCTTGTGCCCGCCCATCGTGTTGTTGATCGCCTGGCCCTCGGCCACGTCCCCGACGCTGGTGCCGGTGGCGTGGGCGTTGATGTGGTCGATGTCAGTGGGTTTGAGGCCCGCGAGCTGAATGGCCCGCGTCATCGCGTAGCCGGCCTGCTCACCGTTGGGGTCGGGCGCCACGATGTGGAACCCGTCAGAGGTGATGCTCGCACCCATCAACCGCGCATAGATGGTGGCACCGCGTGCCTTGGCGTGCTCCTCGGTCTCGATGACGAGCAGGGCACCGGCCTCGCCGAAGACGAACCCGTTGCGGTCCTTGTCGAACGGACGACAAGCGCCTGCGGGGTCATCGTTGGTGGTGGACAACACGATTCGCATCTGCGCGAACCCCGCGATCGGCACCGCCTCGATCCTCGTCTCGACACCGCCGCAGATCGCCACGTCGGCCTCGCCGAGCACGATGTTGCGCCACGCGTGTGCGACGCCCTCGGAGCCGGAGGCGCAGGCCGAAACGGGGGTGATGACCCCGGCCCTGGCCTTGCGCTCCAGTCCGACGGCGGCCGCTGCCGCGTTGGGCATGTACATCTGGACTGCGAGCGGGGACACCGCACGCAAGCCCTTCTGCCGCATGCCGTCGTAGGCGAACAGCAGTTCCTCGCTGGAACCCATGCCGGTGCCGATCGACACCATCAACCGCTTCGGATCGACCTCGGGGTCGCCCGCGTCCTTCCAGACCCGACGGCTCAACACCGTCGACATCCGCTGCAGATACGAGAGCCTGCGCAGCTCGATCCGATTCAGTTCATTCTCGAAGTCCTCGAGTAGGTGCCCACCGATGCGAACCGGAAGGTCGTACTCCTCGACGAATGAATCCTCCAGTGTGCGAATGCCGCTGTGTCCGTCGAGAAGCCGCTGCCACGTGGTGGCCGCATCGGTTGCCAGGGCAGTCGTCATGGCAACGCCGGTGACGACAACATTGGGGAGTCCGTTCCCCGTGGTCAACCCTGTCATTGTGCCGAGATCGTTCCTTTCCCCCCGAACACTCAGTACTTGCCGAAGGCAAGCGCCACGTTGTGTCCGCCGAATCCGAATGAGTTGTTGATCGCGTACTTGAAGTCGCCGTACCGGGGCTCACCCGCGACGACGTCCAGATCGATCTCCGGATCCGGTGTTTCGTAATTCAGTGTCGGCGGGATGACGCCGTCGCGCAGCGACAGCACCGTCAGCACCGACTCGAGCGCGCCCACAGCGCCGATGGAGTGGCCGAGCGCCGACTTCGGCGCGTACACCGCGGCGTGTTCCACACCGGCGACACGGATGGCGTTGGCCTCCGCGGTGTCACCGATCGGGGTGGCCGTGGCGTGGGCGTTGACGTGGTCGATGTCCTTGGGCTCAAGGCCCGCCAACTCCAGCGAACGCGTCATCGCCCGACCGGCACGAATGCCGTCGGCTGCCGGCGCCACCATGTGGAAGGCGTCGGACGTGATGCCTGCACCCATCAGCCGGGCCAGGATGGTCGCGCCGCGTGCCTTGGCGTGCTCCTCGGTCTCGATGACCATGAGCGCACCGGCTTCGCCGAACACGAACCCGTCGCGGTCCTTGTCGAACGGACGAGAAGCCGCTTCCGGATCCTCGTTGCGGGTCGACATGGCGCGCATCATCGAGAACGCCGCGATCGGCAGCGCCTCGATGCCGCCCTCGACACCGCCGCAGACGGCGATGTCGGCGTCACCCATGACGATCTGACGCCACGCGTGCGCGATGGCCTCCGAACCCGACGAGCAGGCCGACACCGGCGTCATCACGCCGGCACGGGCACCCAGCTGCAGGCCGATGACCGCAGCGGCGCCGTTCGGCATGATCATCTGAACGGCGAGCGGGGACACCTTGCGGGGCCCGCCCTCGTTCATCAGGTCGTAGGTCTCGACGATTTTCTCGCCGCCACCAAGACCGGTGCCGACCACGACCGTGAAGCGGTCCGGATCCACCTCGGGCGTACCCGCGGCGTCCCAGACCTGGCCACCGATGTGCTTGGCCATCCGCTGGACGTACGACATACGCCGCAGGTCCAGTCGACCCATGTGGTCGTCGATGGCCTCCTTGAGATGGCCGCCGATCCGCACGGGAAGGTCCCACTTGGTGACGAATTCGTCTTCCAGGACTCGGATGCCGCTCTCGCCTGCCAACAAGCCCTTCCACGTGCTCTCGATGTCCGGCGCGATCGACGTCGTCGCCGTGACGGCGGTTACCACAACATTGGGGTAACCGCCGTTAGCAGTGGAAGGCCTGGTCACGCGCGATCCGCTTCGATCTGCTGACGCAGTGCGGCGGCGGCCTCGGGGTTCTCTTCCTCGAGCTTCTGGATGTAGGCGACGACGTCACCGACGGTGCGCAGGCCCGCGAGATCCTCGTCGGGGATCTTCACGCCGTACTTGTCCTCAGTCTGCACGGCGATCTCGACCATCGACAGCGAGTCGATGTCCAGGTCGTCGACGAACGACTTCTCCGGGGTGACCTCCGAAGGCTCGATACCGGTGACCTCTTCGATGATCTCGGCGAGGCCGGCGATGATTTCTTCCTGAGTGGCGGGCACGGTGGCTCCTTCTAATTGGTTGTGTTACTTCGATTTACGTTGTTATGCGGTTGTCACAGACCCCGGCGGCGCCGAAGGTCCTACCTCTAGAGCTCGGATAGCCCGTCCAGGTCGGTGGGGGATTTGACGGCATGCGTCGGCACCCCTTTGAGTTCGCGCTTGGCGATCCCGGCGAGTGTCCCGGCGGGCGGGAACTCGACGATCGCCGTCACGTCTGATTTCCGGAGAGTCTCCGTGCACAGGTCCCAGCGCACCGGCCGGGTCAGCTGAGCGACGAGCTTGGTCATCGCGTCGGCGGCGGAGGCGACCGGCTGGCCGTCGGCGTTGCTCAGCAGCGTCGCGGTGGGTTCCGACGTCGACACACCCTGTGCGGCGGCGGCATACCCCTCGGTGGCCGACGCCATGTAGTGGGTGTGGAACGCGCCCGCGGTGGCGAGGGGCCGGACGCGCGCCTTGGTCGGCGGGTCCTCGGCCAGCTTGCTCAGGGCGGCCAGGCTGCCTGCGGCGACGATCTGGCCTGCGGCATTGCGGTTCGCGGGGACGAGGTCCAGTGCCTCGAGGCGGCTGAGCACCTCGGCCTCGTCGCCGCCGAGCACCGCGGACATCCCGGTCGGCTCGGTGGCGCAGGCCTTGGCCATCTCGGCGCCGCGGGTGGCCGCGAGCGCGACGGCGTCGTCGCTGGAGATGACGCCCGCGACGGCGTATGCGGCGATTTCACCGACGGAATGGCCTGCCGCGATGAAATCACGTCCGGCAAGCAGGCCGCGCTTGGTCAGCTCCTCCCACGCCAGCAGCGTCGCCGCGACGACGAGGGGCTGGGTCACCGAGGTGTCGGTGATCTCCTCGGCCGTCGCGGTGGTGCCGAGACGGGCCAGGTCGAGGCCGCTGGACTGCGACCAGGTGGCGATGCGGTCCGCTGCACCCGGCAGCTCGAGCCAGGAGGCGAGCATGCCGGGGGTCTGCGATCCCTGTCCGGGAGCAAGCAATGCGAGCACGTGTTTAAGGAAACACTGAGGGAACGTATCTGCGCGGTGTAAGAGATTATGAACCTGGTCTTATCTTTTTGTGGAGATCCAACAAAACAGCATGTGATGGGACTCCATCGATATAGACCCGCAATCTGTTACCCTGCCCGGCCACGCACTGCGCCGTCGCCCGGGAGCTTCGCAATCTGGCCTGACGGCATGTTCGACGTGCTCGAATGCTGTGCCTGCCGGGTCAGACGGCCCACCGTCGACGCTACCCGGAGTACGTAGGCGTCGCGCGGGTTGGTCGCGTCGCGGCCGGTGAAGTCAGCGATCCGCTTGAGGCGGTAGCGCACGGTGTTTGGATGAACGAACAGTCTGCGCGCGCAGGCCTCGATGGCACCGCCCGAGTCGAGATACGCGTCCAAGGTCTCAGTTAACGCCGGTCCGGCGTCCCCGAGCGGTCGCATCACCTCTGTTTCCAGCGCCGCGATCGCCGACACGTCGCCGAGCAGCGCCCGCTCAGGCAAAAGCTCACGCGCCGCGACGGGCCTCGGTGCACCGGTCCATCCCGCGACGGCGTTCATCCCGGCGATGGCCTCGGTGGCGCTCCAATGGGCCGACGACAGGGTCGGCGCTGTCGGGCCGATGATCACCGGCGCATCGGCGAAGACCGTCAACAGTTCGGCCAGGAAGCGGTCGGTGAGGCTGAGCGGACCCGACACGATCGTCACCAGCCAGGTGCCGTGCACGTCGGACAGCGCGGCGCGGCCATGCCGGCCGACCACGTCATGCACGTCGTCGCTGGCCAGGTCGATGCGGTCGGGTTGAGGCATGCCGACGATGACTGTCGCAGGCGCGGTGGCATCCCAGTTCAGGGCGGCTGCCTGCGACTGCAGCTCCGGTCCGGTGTCGCCGCGCACCACCGCGTCCACGATGTTGGCTTCCATACGGGTGTCCCAGGCGCCGCGGGCCTCGGCCTGATCGGCGTAGGCGGTCGCCGCCGCGAACGCCAGATCGCGGCTGTACCGAAGGATGCCCGCCGTCAACGCCGTCAACTGCTCCTCGGAGCGGGCCAGCAGCGGCACCACCTCTTCGAAGAACTCCATGGTGACCCTGACCATCTCGACGGACTGGCGCAGCGCGATGCGCCTGCGCAGATCCTGGGGGACCACCTCGAAGGCCTGCGCGGTGTAGCCGACGTCGCTGTTTGGGTTGCGCATCCACTCGACGAAGTTGACCACCGCGGTCTGCACGACCAGCTGAACACTGGCCCGCTGCGACGCCTCGAGGTCGGCGAAGAACGGCAGCCGCTCCTCCAGCGCGTGCACCGCCTGCGTCGCCAGCCGGCCCGAATACTGGCTCAACCGGCGCAGCACCGATTCCGGCACGGTGTCCAAAACCTCCAGCGTGGAGGGGGGCGGGACATACCGGTTGTCGGCCATCCCTAAAATCTACGCCACTTTTTGGCGGATCCCTCCAAGCGCCTCGGTTCTGCCTCTGGTAGTCAGGCGACGCCCGGATCCGAGGTCTGCTCCGGCGCGGCCAGCACGTCGTCGATCTCGTACTTGTTGGCGGCTTCCACCGCGACCGACTTGTCGATCTCACCGTCGGCGGCCAGTGCCTCCAAAACCCCGACGACAACCGATTCGGCGTCGGTGTTGTAGTAGCGCCGCGCCGCGGGACGGGTGTCGGAGAACCCGAAGCCGTCGGTGCCGAGCGTCAGGTACGTGTTGGGCACCCACGGCCGGATCTGCTCGGGAACGGCGCGCATCCAGTCGGAGACGGCCACCGCGGGCCCGCGGGTGTCGGCCAGCGCCTGCGTCACGTAGGGCACGCGGGCGGGCCGGTCGGGATGACGCAGTTTCTCCTTCTCGATCTCCACGCCGTCGCGGTTCAGTTCGCCCCAACTGGTCACCGACCACACGTCGGCCGCCACATCCCATTCCTCCGCCAACAGGTCCGCGGCCCGCAGAGCCTCCGGCATCGCCACCCCGGACGCAAGGATGTGCGCCTGCTTCGACTTCTTCTCCGGAGCGGGCCGGTAGCGGTAGATGCCCCGCAGCAGGCCCTCGACGTCGAGCCCTTCGGGTTCGGCGGGCTGCTTGTACGGCTCGTTGTAGATGGTGATGTAGAAGTAGACGTTCTCCGGGTCCTCGCCGTACATGCGGGCCAAGCCGCTTTCGACGATGTAGGCGATCTCGTAGGCGAAGGCCGGGTCGTAGGCCACCACAGCGGGATTGGTGGCCGCCAGCAGCAGTGAGTGGCCGTCGGCGTGCTGCAGCCCCTCGCCGACCAGCGTCGTGCGCCCGGCTGTGGCGCCCAGCACGAAGCCGCGGGCCATCTGGTCGGCCGCCGCCCACAGGCCGTCGCCGGTGCGCTGGAACCCGAACATCGAATAGAAGATGTAGAGGGGGATCATCGGCTCGTTGTGCGTGGCGTACGACGTGCCCGCCGCGGTGAACGTCGCCGTCGACCCCGCCTCGTTGATGCCCTCGTGCAGGATCTGCCCGACGTCACTTTCCTTGTACGCCAACATCAATTCGGCGTCCACGGCTGTGTACAGCTGTCCGTTGCGGTTGTAGATCTTCAGGCTCGGGAACCACGAATCCATGCCGAAGGTGCGGGCCTCGTCGGGAATGATCGGCACGATGCGGGGCCCGATCTCCTTGTCGCGCAACAGTTCCTTGAACGTGCGCACCATGGCCATGGTGGTGGCCACCTCCTGGTTGCCCGAACCCTTCTTCAACGCCTTGTAGACGTCGCGGCTCGGCAGCGTCAGCGCCTTGCTCTTCGTCCGGCGTTCCGGCACGAACCCGCCCAGTGTCCGTCGACGGTCGAGCATGTAGCGGATCTCAGGTGCGTCCGGGCCGGGGTGGTAGTAGGGCGGCAGGTAGGGGTTCTTGTCGATTTCCTCGTCGCTGATCGGGATCCGGATCGCATCGCGGAACTGCTTGAGGTCTGCCACCGCAAGCTTTTTCATCTGATGGGTGGCGTTACGGCCCTGGAAATGGGCGCCCAGTGAATAGCCCTTGATGGTCTTGGCGAGGATCACCGTCGGCTGACCCTTGTGCTCGGTGGCCGCGCGGTAGGCGGCATACACCTTGCGGTAGTCGTGTCCGCCGCGCTTGAGATTCCAGATCTCCGTGTCGCTCATCTTGTCGACGAGCGCCTTGGTACGCGGGTCGCGGCCGAAGAAGTGGTCCCTCACATAGGCGCCGTCGTTGGCCTTGTAGGTCTGATAGTCGCCGTCGGGGGTCGTGTTCATCAGGTTGACCAGCGCGCCGTCGCGGTCGGCGTGCAGCAGCGTGTCCCACTCGCGGCCCCAGACGACCTTGATGACGTTCCAGCCCGCGCCACGGAAGAACGACTCCAACTCCTGGATGATCTTGCCGTTGCCGCGCACAGGCCCGTCGAGGCGCTGCAGGTTGCAGTTGATGACGAACGTCAGGTTGTCCAGTGCCTCGTTGGCGGCCACCTGGATCAGCCCGCGGCTCTCCGGCTCGTCCATCTCACCGTCGCCGAGGAACGCCCACACATGCTGGTCGGAGGTGTCCTTGATGCCGCGGTCGTGCAGGTAGTGGTTGAACCTGGCCTGGAAGATCGCGTTCATCGGGCCGAGGCCCATCGACACCGTCGGGAACTCCCAGAAGTCCGGCATCAGCCGCGGATGCGGATACGAGGGCAGCCCGCCGCCGGGATGGCTGTGCTCCTGGCGGAAGCCGTCGAGCTGGTCGGCGGTCAGCCGGCCTTCGAGGAACGCGCGGGCGTAGATGCCGGGGGAGGCGTGCCCCTGGATGTAGACCTGGTCGCCGCCGCCGGGATGGGACTTGCCGCGGAAGAAGTGGTTGAAGCCGACCTCGTACAGCGCAGCCGACGACGCGTAGGTCGAGATGTGCCCGCCCACACCGACTCCCGGGCGCTGCGCGCGGTGCACCATGATCGCGGCGTTCCAGCGGATCCAGGCGCGGTAGCGGCGCTCGATCTCCTCGTCGCCGGGGAACCACGGCTCGAGCTCGGTCGGGATCGTGTTGACGTAGTCGGTGGACGTGAGCGACGGGATGGCGACCCGCTGCTCGCCGGCACGCTCGAGCAGCCGCAGCATCAGATACCTCGCGCGCGCGGGGCCCTGGCGCTCCAGCAACTGATCGAACGACTCCAGCCACTCTCCTGTCTCGTCGGGATCGATATCGGGCAGGTATGAAGCAACGCCTTCGCGGATCACGCGCACCCGGTCGGGTTCGGCTGCGTTGCCAGAGTTTTGAGCCAGGTCCTGGCGCGCGAACTCGGTGGTCAACTTCCACTCCTCAGACTTCAGCTGTATGCCTTGAGACAATCTCTATCGTCCACCCATCGTGCCCCACTTGCACCGCCGGTGGTGGCTACTGGAATGAACCGCATACAGACCGGCCAAACCGGTAACGTCTGCAGACTGTGCGGATGGGAGGGGTGACCAGGTCACCGCGGCTGCGCATCGTCGCGCAGGGGGCCGGGAGCCTGGCCGGGCTCGCGATGATCATCGTCGGGTGTACATCGGTCACCGACGGTTCGGCCACGGTGAACGCCACCGACGCACCCGTCTACAAGGCGTCGGTGTCGGCGTCGGCGGCGCAGTCGGCCGCCTCATCCAGCTC
>DATEIG010000775.1:0-2034 GCA_035279185.1 Mycobacterium sp. | reverse complement strand
AACACCAGATCCTCGACCTCGGCCTTCGGGATGCGCTCGAACGCATAACCCGCCTTGGTGTCGACCAGCAGCGAGTCGCCGGGCCGCAGTTTGCGCGGCCGATCGTCGCCGAGGTCGTCGTCGTAGCAGTCGGGCAGATCGGCAGCTGCGACGAGCGGCTCGGCCAGCCAGACGATGCGCTCCTCGTCCGCGTGACCCACGACCAGAGCCCGGTGTCCGTCGGAGAGAATTTCGCGCAGGCTGGAGATTTCTCCGACCGACTCGAAGTTTCCGGCCTCGACGACCGTCAGCGCCTCGTTCAGGCGGACCGTCTGGCCCTGCTTCATCGACTTCACGTCGATGTTCGGGGAGCACGTCAGCCGCATCTTGCGACCGGAGGTGAACACGTCGACCGTGTCGTCCTCGTGCGTGCCGAGAAGCACGCCGTATCCGCTCGGCGGCTGACCCAGTCGGTCAACCTCCTCGCGCAGCGCCAGCAACTGCTGGCGCGCCTCTTTGAGGGTCTCCATCAGCTTGGAGTTCCTGGCAGCGAGCGAATCGATCCTCGCCTCTAGCTGGTGGACATCACGCGCGCTGCGGAGTCCGCTCTGCGGCCCCACTGCGTTCTCCAGCTGCTCACGTAGGGCCGCGGCCTCGCGCCGAAGCTGCTCGAGTTCGGCGGCGTCGTCGCCGCTGTCGGATGCCCCGTAGGATTCAGAACGCTCTGACTCGCTCATGTTGCGCTCCCTCCCCGCACCGCAGTTGGTGCAGTAACAACTTCAACGCTACCGGCGATTCAGACATTGTGTGTGGTGTAGCCATTCGACACACCAGCAACACTTGTTAACCTGAAGCTTGAGTTGAGCCAATCGGAAGGAAAGCCGTGACCCTGAAATCCCTCGTAACCGGCGTTGCAGCGGTGGCCGCCGTCGGCGGCGCAGCGGCGGGTGTGACATCGATTGCATCTCCCGCGATCGCTTCGGCCGACGTGTGCGGCGCCGACGCGGGCACATTGCAGGGCGTGCTCAACACGCTCGTCCAGCCGGGCGTGCAGTTCAATTCCCCGGCCAAGGCGGGTCTGGTTCAGGGCGGCGTCGGAGTCCTGAAGGGCAGGCTGGCCGACGGCGCGCTGAAGAACGCGTACGCCGACGGCACTCTGCCGACGGCCATCAGCGTGGACACGCCGACGTGCATCGACCCCGTCACCGCACAATCGACGGTGTCGGCGGCGGGCCGGAGCATGCCGATCACCTTCGTCAACGAGGGTGGTACCTGGAAGGTCTCCGCCACCTCGGCGTCGACCGTGCTCGCGGCATTCGCCTGATCCTGACAAACGTGCGACAGCGGCCAACGGTGATTCCGTTGGTCGCTTTCGCGTTTTGCGGTGTGCTTGCCGTGACGGGCTGCGAGAGTCCGCCGCCTCCCGCCGCACCCGAGACGCAGACCACGAGCGTCGCGGCGCCTGCCGCACCCGTGACAGCGCCCCTGCCGCCCCCCGAAGCGCTCATCGACGTCCTCACCCGGCTTTCCGACCCTGCCGTCCCCGGCGCCGACAAGGTCGGCCTCGTCGAACTCGCCACCGCTGACGACGCCGCCGCCCTGGACAGGTTCGGCAAGGCGCTCGCCGACAACGGGGCACTGCCGCTCAGCTTCGAGGCCGTCGACCTCAAGTGGTCGGAGACCGATCCCGGAAACGTGGTCGCGACCGTCAACGTCACGACCGCCAACAAGCCGCCGGGCACCTTCAGCTTCCCGATGGAGTTCGCCCCGGTGCGCGACGGGTGGGAGCTGACACGCAAGACCGCCAACCTGCTGCTCGACTTCGGCCAGAGTGCGACGGCCACGTCGCCTCCCCCGTGACACTCACATCATGTGGATCGGCTGGCTCGAATTCGACCTGCTGCTCGGCGACGTGCACTCACTCAAACAGAAGCGCTCCGCGATCCGGCCGGTGATCGCCGAGCTGCAGCGCCGATTCGCCGTCTCCGCGGCAGAGACCGGACAACAAGAACTGCACAGGCGCGCGGGCATCGGCCTGGCCGTCGTCTCGGGCGA
>DATEIG010000774.1:0-3438 GCA_035279185.1 Mycobacterium sp. | reverse complement strand
GCCTCGTCCAAGCTGGCCGACGACGTCGTGGTCATCGATGTCTCCGGCCAGCTCGTCATCACCGACTGCTTCGTGATCGCGTCCGCCTCCAACGAGCGGCAGGTCAACGCGATCGTCGACGAGGTCGAGGAGAAGATGCGTCTGGCCGGATACAAGCCGGCGCGCCGCGAAGGCACTCGCGAAGGCCGCTGGACGCTGCTGGACTACGTCGACATCGTCGTGCACATCCAGCATCAGGACGAGCGCAATTTCTATGCCCTTGACCGACTTTGGCGGGACTGCCCGCTCGTGCCGGTGAATCTGGAGGCGGGGACGTGACGATCCGCCGCCTGGTGATGCTGCGTCACGGTCAGACCGAGTACAACGCGGGCAATCGCATGCAGGGTCAACTCGACACCGACCTCACCGAGCTCGGCCGCGAGCAGGCCGCCGCTGTCGCCGAGGTGCTCGCCAAGCGTCAACCCCTGGTCGTGGTGTCCTCTGACCTGCGCCGCGCCCTTGACACCGCTGACGCGCTCGGCGAGCGGGCCGGCCTGCCGGTGCGCCCCGACACCCGGCTGCGTGAGACCCATCTCGGCGATTGGCAGGACCTCACCCATCTCGAGGTGGACGCGTCGTGGCCGGGTGCGCGCCAGGCGTGGCGCGACGATGCGCGGTGGGCGCCGCACGGCGGGGAGAGCAGGGTCGACGTGGCGGCGAGGTCGGTGCCCCTGGTCGAGGAACTCGTCGCCGAGCAGACAGAGTGGGGGACAGACGAACCCGAGCGGCCGGTGGTGCTCGTCGCACACGGCGGGTTGATCGCCGCCCTGACTGCGGCATTGCTCAAGCTCCCGGTGGACAACTGGCCCGCGCTCGGAGGCATGGGGAACGCCAGCTGGGTGCAGCTGTCCGGTCATTCGGCCGACGACGCGGCCTTCGACGACATCCGGTGGCGGCTCGACGTGTGGAACGCCTCGGCACAGGTCGCAGGCGATGTCCTCTGACTCTGACCAATCCCCGGGTCGCTTCGCTCCTGCCCGCCGGAGCACCCTTCTCGTCTTCTGCGACTCGCTTTCCTACTACGGGCCGACGGGCGGACTGCCCGCCGACGATCCGCGGATCTGGCCCAACATTGTTGCCTCTCAACTTGATTGGGATGTCGAGCTCATCGGGCGAATCGGCTGGACGTGTCGCGACGTCTGGTGGGCCGCGACCCAGGACCCGCGGGCATGGGCGGCGTTGCCGCGCGCGGGCGCGGTGATCTTCGCCACGTGCGGGATGGATTCGCTTCCCTCGCCGTTGCCGACCGCGTTGCGAGAGTCGATCCGCTACGTACGGCCCTCGTGGCTGCGCCGCTGGGTCCGCGACGGCTACGGGTGGGCACAGCCGAGGTTGTCGCCGATAGCGCGGCCCGCGCTGCCGCCGCACGTCTCGGTCGAGTACCTCGAGATGACCCGCGGGGCAATCGACTTCAACCGCCCCGGTATCCCGATCGTCGCCTCACTGCCGTCAGTGCACGTCGCGGAAACCTACGGCAAGGCACACCACGGCAGGCCGGGCACCGTCAAGGCGATCACCGAATGGGCGCAACAACACGACGTTCCGCTCGTCGACCTGAAGGCCGCTGTCGCCGAGCACATCATGAGCGGCAGAGGCAATCCGGACGGCATCCATTGGAACTTCGAGGCGCATCAGGCCGTAGCCGAACTGATGCTGAAGGGCTTGCAGGAAGCCGGTGTCTCGCAAGAAGATACGGTCTGACATGGCTGTCGTCGTGGTGACCGACTCGTCGTCCCGCCTACAGCCCGAGGAACTCGAGCGGTGCGGTGTCCGCCAGGTGCCGTTGCACATTCTGCTGGACGGGACAGACTTTCGCGACGGCGTCGACGAGATTCCCGTCGACGTCCACCAGCGTCACGCCACCACCGCGGGCGCGACGCCCGCCGAACTCGCCGACGCGTATCGGGAGGCGCTCGAGCAGAGCGGCGGCGACGGCGTGGTGGCCGTCCACATCTCGGCGGCGCTGTCCAGCACCTACAGTTCTGCGGTGTCGACCGCCCGGGAATTCGGCCCCGCGGTCCGGGTGGTCAATTCCCGATCGGCGGCGATGGGCGTCGGCTTCGTCGCCCTGGCCGCCGCAGAGCAAGCCGCCGCGGGCGCCGATCTCGACGCCGTCGAGGCCGCCGCGCGTGCGGCCGTGCCGCGCGGCCACGCGTTCATCGTCGTGCACCGTCTCGACAACCTGCGCCGCAGCGGCAGGATCAAGCGGGGAGCGTCACTCCTGGGCTCCGCGCTGTCGCTGAAACCGCTGCTGTGCCTCGACGTCGACGGCAGGCTTGTGCTCGGTCAACGGATCCGCACCGCCACCAAGGCTCACGCCGCGATGATCGATCAGGTGGCCGAGGTGGTCGGTGAGAGTGGCGCCACCATCGCCGTCCACCACGTCGACAACCCCGATGCCGCCGATGACATCGCCAAGACGCTGACCGTGCGACTGCCACAGATCGCGCCGCCGGCCGTCACCGATATGGGACCGGTTCTCTCGGTGCATGTCGGGGCAGGTGCCGTCGGCGTGTGTGTTCAGGTCGACTGACAGGCCTCAAAAGGGCGCTGACCTGCATCGACGGGTCGGCAAAAATATTTCTCGAAATTCTTCGGAAAAAGTGTGCGACTGCGCATGCCTGATCGCTCCTACCTGTGAAAGCGACGCACAAGCGAGCTTCAGACCGCAAGGAGACATCATGTACACCACCTACCCCCAGCACCAGAACTACGGCCCCCAGCACCAGGCCTACGGCTACGCCCCGATGCAGCAGATGCAGCCGGTGCCGATGGCCGCGCCGGTCGCGCAGCCTGCGACGGCGAGCAAGGGCCTGCTGGTCGTCGCCGGTCTGGCGGTCGTCGGCGCCGCCGCCTTCGGAGGTGTCTACCTGATGAACTCCAGCAGCCCCGAGCAGGCCGCGGCTTCGCAGCCCTCGACGGTGTTCAACATCCCCTCGGAGATCAACATCCCGTCGCTGACCACCAACAGCGACCCGGCCTCGCCGGTTGTCGTGAACAACCCGGCTCCGTCGGTGCGGGTGGTCACGCCGTCGGCGCCGCGCTCGGTCACCGCGCCTGCGCCGGTTGTCTCGGCTCCCGCCCCCGTTCAGAAGCCCGCTCCCGCCACCACCGGTACGACGCCGGCAACCACCGGGACGACCACCGGTACGACCCCGGCAACCACCGGCACCACGACCGGCACCAACGACGACGCCAAGAAGGCGGCTGAGGAGGCGGCGGCGAAGAAGGCGGCTGACGAGGCGGCGGCGAAGAAGGCAGCAGACGAGGCGGCGGCGAAGAAGGCGGCAGACGACGCGGCGGCCAAGAAGACGGCTGACGAGGCGGCGGCGAAAGCGGCCGAGCAGAAGCAGATCGACGACCTCAACAAGCAGTTACAGGAGCAGCAGAAGCAGGCCA
>DATEIG010000773.1:0-3027 GCA_035279185.1 Mycobacterium sp. | reverse complement strand
CCCGTTCTCGCCCTGTTCGACCACGAGGAAGTGGGCTCGCAGTCCGATCACGGCGCCCAATCGGAGCTGCTGGCCACGGTGCTCGAGCGCATCGCGCTGGCCGCGGGTGGCGGCCGCGAGGACTTCCTGCGGCGCATGCCGGACTCGATGGTGGCGTCGGGCGACATGGCCCACGCGACCCACCCGAACTATCCGGAGCGCCACGAGCCCTACCTCCTCATCGAGGTCAACGCCGGGCCCGTGCTCAAAGTGCAGCCGAACCTGCGGTACGCCACCGACGGCCGCACCGCCGCCGCGTTCGCGCTGGCGTGCCGAGAGGCGGGGGTGCCGCTGCAGCGCTACGAGCACCGCGCCGACCTGCCGTGCGGGTCGACGATCGGGCCGATGACGGCTGCCCGCACCGGCATCCCGACGGTGGACGTCGGTGCCGCCCAGCTGGCCATGCACTCCGCGCGCGAGGTGATGGGGGCCGACGACGTCGGCGCCTACTCGGCGGCGTTGCGCGCGTTCCTGTCACCCGGCTGAGGCGAGCGGTCAGGTCGGATCGACGACGTCGTAGCGGATCACGTTTTCCACGACGACGCCGTCGCGGGCGCGAACCCGGTCGATACCGCGGAAGGCCAGCGGCCCGTCAGGTCCGGTGCCTCTGCCGACGTAGTGCAGAAACACCAGCTGCTCGCCCGGCTCGTCTCCGTCAGCCGTCGCGCTGTCGATCAGGTCGAGCGTGAGATCCGGTATGGCGTTGACCAATTCGGCGATCTTGCCGACGTAGGGCTCCTTGCCGCGGACCGGCGTCGGGTCGCCCTGCCAGTAGCCGACGATGTCGTCGGCGAGGACGTCGCCTGCGCGGTCCACGTCCGGCTTCGCCCAGAAGGCCGCCCAGAGTTCGGCGCTGAATCTCGGTGATGTGTGTGTCTCGGTCATGGGTCAAGCGTGCGTCGGCTCGCGTCGGGACTCAATTACGTCGCAGGTAAAGCTTGTCCGTCATGTCGGCGGGCTGTCATAGGGTCGGCGCATGGCGCTGAAAACCGAGAACATCACCATCGACACCACCGACCCCGAGAAGCTCGCCGAGTGGTGGGCCAGGGCGCTCGACGGACAGGTAAACGCCGTCGCGCCACCGTTTTTCGTCGTGGTTGCGCTGCCGGAGGGGCCCGGCCTCGCGTTCCAGCAGGTGGAGGATCCGACGCCGGGTAAGAACCGTATCCACGTCGACTTCAGCACCCCGGACATGGAGGCCGAAGTGAAGCGGCTGGTCGGCCTCGGCGCCAGCGAGACGGGCAGGAGCAACTTCGGCGAGTTCGAGTGGGTCGTGCTCGCCGATCCCGACGGCAACGCGTTCTGCGTGGCGGGCGGCTAGCGGAGCGCTCGCGTACCGGGCACAATCGCGCCCGTGTTGGCGTCGGTCATCGCAGTTGCGCTCGTCCTGGTGGCGTGGTCGCTGCTCGCCAGGAGATTGGAGCGCTGGCGGGTCACCGCGCCGATGTTCCTGGTGCTCGCCGGCATCGCGGTCGGCTTCTCCACCCAGGACGTGCTCGCGGAGTCGCTGAACACCGACACCGCGCAGCATCTCGCCGAAATCATCCTGGCGGTGCTGCTTTTCGTCGACGCCACCGATATCCGCGGCGGACTCTTCGGTAGCCAGCCGCGCGCGGCGATGCGGATCCTGTTCATCGCGATGCCGCTGAGCCTTGCGCTGTCGGTCGCGCTCGGTCTGTGGCTGCTGCCGAGCCTCGGGTGGGCCGTGCTCGTCGCGATCGCCTGCGTGGTGGTGCCGACGGACTTCGCGCCCGCCGCGTCGATCCTGCGCGACGGGCGTGTGCCCCAGCGCGTGCGCGATGTGCTCAACGTCGAAGCCGGCTACAACGACGGGATCGTCTCGCCCGTCTTCATCTTCGCCCTGGCACTCGCGGGCGACCGGTCGCACGCGGCCACCCCGATGGATGCGCTCGGCTCCGCGGTGCCGCAGGCCGTGAAGGCCATCCTGGTCGGTATCGCGGTCGGCGCCGCGCTGGCGCTGCTGACCAACGCCGCCGAGCGACGCGGCGAGATGACCGCTCAGAGCAAGCGGCTCGTGCTGGTGGCCGCCCCGATGCTCGCCTACGGGCTCAGCCTCGCCGTCGACGGCAACGGCTTCGTCTCGGCCTTCGTCTGCGGGTTCGTCTTCAACCAGCTGCGCCGCTCCGAGTCGCTCCACAGCGAACTCGAGCTGCTCGACGACATCGGCTTCCTGCTGTCGGCCGGGATGTGGTTCGTTTTCGGCGCCACCGCGGTGCTCGCGCTGTCCTTCGGCGTGTCCTGGGGCACGGTGGCGTTCTGCCTGTTGGCGCTCACGATCGTGCGGCTGCTGCCCGTGCTGGTCGCGATGCTCGGGTCGCGGTTCTCCTGGCCCGAGCGGCTGCTGCTGGGCTGGCTCGGCCCGCGCGGAACCACGTCGATCGTGTTCGGGCTGCTGGCGTTCAACGTGCTCACCGGCGACGACGAGCGGGCCGTGCTGATGGTCATGGTCATCGCCGTGCTGGGCAGCGTCGTCCTGCACGGGGTCGGCGCACCTGCGGCTGCCCGCGCATTCGACAGGTCGCAAACTAGACTGATCGGGTGACTTCCGAGCTCACGCAGACCGTCGACACCGTCGAGCACGCCTCAGCCACTCCAGACCAACCGCAGCCCTTCCGCGAACTCGGCCTCAAGGACGACGAGTACGAGCGCATCAGGGAGATCCTCGGCCGCAGGCCGACCGATGCCGAGCTGGCCATGTACTCGGTGATGTGGAGCGAGCACTGCAGCTACAAGTCGTCCAAGGTGCACCTGCGCTACTTCGGTGAGACCACCACCGAGAAGATGCGCGCGGCGATGCTGGCAGGCATCGGCGAGAACGCGGGCGTCGTCGACATCGGCGACGGCTGGGCGGCCACCTTCAAGGTCGAGTCGCACAACCACCCGTCCTACGTCGAGCCGTACCAGGGTGCGGCCACCGGTGTCGGCGGGATCGTCCGCGACATCATGGCGATGGGGGCGCGGCCGGTC
>DATEIG010000772.1:0-3276 GCA_035279185.1 Mycobacterium sp. | reverse complement strand
GCCGTCTTGAGCAGGTCGGCGACCAGGCGCGCCGAGATCGGCTCGCGGCCGCGGTGCTTCTTGTCCTGGCGCGCGTAGGGGTAGAACGGCAGGATCGCGGTGATCCGCTTGGCGCTGCCGCGCTTGAGCGCGTCGATCATGATCAGCTGTTCCATCAGCCACTGGTTGAGCGGCGCGGGATGGCTCTGCAGCACGAACGCGTCGCAGCCGCGGACCGACTCGTCGAATCGCACGAAGATCTCTCCGTTGGCGAAGTCGCGGGCGGTCTGCGCGGTGACCGGGACGTCGAGTTCCTTGGCGACCTGTTCGGCGAGTTCAGGGTGCGCGCGACCCGAGAACAACATCAGGTTCTTGCGGTTGTCGGTCCACTCGGTGCCCACTGTGTGCCCTTGCCGGTCGGGGATCGATATCGGCCTCATCGTACGTATCTTCGCTGCACGCGCGTGGCCGGGTTGCCAGAAGAAGAACGGAAACCGACTGGCCTACGTCGTCTCGTCGTCGTGTTGATCTGTGCCTTCGCTGGCCTGCCTGGCCTGCCGGGCCGCCTCGGCGGCGGCCGAATCCGGGCGCTTGCGCTCGACCCAGCCCTCGATGTTGCGCTGCGGGCCCGCCGACACGGCCAGCGCACCCGGCGGGACGTCGTCGCGCACGACGGTGCCCGCCCCCGTGTAGGCGCCGTCGCCGACGGTGACCGGCGCGACGAACATCGTGTCGGAGCCGGTGCGCACGTGCGACCCGATCGTCGTGCGGTTCTTGTTCTCGCCGTCGTAGTTGACGAAGACGCTCGACGCGCCGATGTTGCTGTGCTCGCCGATGTCGGCGTCGCCGACGTAGGTCAGATGCGGCACCTTGGTGCCGGTGCCGATCGTGGCGTTCTTCGTCTCGACGAACGCGCCGAGCTTGGCGACGTCGCCGAGCGACGTGCCGGGGCGCAGATAGGTGAACGGGCCGACGGTGGCGCCGTCGCCGACCACTGCCACCGAACCGTGGGTGCGAATAACCGTCGCGCCTTCGCCCACGGTGACGTCGGTCAGTGTGGTGTCCGGGCCGATCTCGCAGCGGCCCCCGATGCGGGTGGCGCCGAGCAACTGCGTGCCGGGCTGGACGACGGTGTCGCGGCCGATCGTCACGTCGACGTCGATCCACGTGCTGGCGGGGTCGACGACCGTGACGCCCGCGCGCTGGTGTGCGGCGACGATGCGGCGGTTCAGCACAGCGGCCAGTTCCGACAGCTGGACGCGGTCGTTGACGCCCGCCACCAGAGCGGCGTCGTCGACGTGCTTGGCCCGCACGATCCGGCCGTCCTGCCGGATGATCGAGATGACGTCGGTGAGGTACAGCTCCTGCTGGGCGTTGTGGGGCCGCAGCCGGTCCAGAGCCGAGCGCAGCACCTCGATGTCGAAGGCATAGACACCCGCGTTCACCTCGCCGATCGCCTTCTGCGAATGCGACGCGTCGACCTCCTCGACGATGCCGATCACTTCGCGGTCCTGCGTCCGCAGGATGCGGCCATAGCCCGTCGGGTCGGGCAGCGTCGTCGTCACCACCGTCGCCGCGGCGGTCTCCGAGCTGTGGTCGGCGATCAGGTCGGCGAGGGTGTCGGCGTCCATCAACGGAACGTCGCCCGAGGTCACCACGACGGTGCCGGCGAAGCCCGCGGGCAGCGCGGCCAGCCCGCAGCCGACGGCGTGCCCCGTGCCGAGCTGCTGGTCCTGGATTGCGATGTCGACCGGTCGGCCCACGGTCTCGGCGAGCTCGGTCACCGCGGAGGTGATGCGCTCGCGGTCGTGGCCGAGCACCACCACGAGGTGCTGCGGGGCGACCTTGGCCACGGAGTGCAGAACATGCGACAGCATGCTTCGGCCCGCCAGCGTGTGCAGCACCTTGGGGATGTCGGAGCGCATCCGGGTGCCCGCCCCTGCGGCCAACACCAGGACCGCGGATTGCCCGTGCGAAGTCATCTGTACGTCCTCATTCAATGCTCCGTCGCCAGGACTCGAACCTGAACTATCTGAACCAAAATCAGAGGTGCTGCCGATTACACCACGACGGACTGATCAACCCGTGATGCTAGTCCAAAGCGGTTGGCCCGACGGTCAGCGCTGCGGGGGCGGGTGGCTCCCGGCGGCCTGCCTCGCGAATTCGCCGTAAGGGACGGCCGAGAGCAATGTCACCGTACGCCTCGCGCCGCTCGGCACGGCGAAGCTGCGCTTTTCTTCCGGACGCGCTCCGGACAACGCGCTGCCCAGGGGTGATCGCGTCGAGCACACCTCGATGGCGCCGTCCTCCGCGCCCGGCACGCCCAGCAGAAAAGTCTCGGTGCTGCCAGTGTCCTCGTAGCGCACCGTCAGGACCATGCCCGGCTCAGCGACACCGTCGTCAGGCGGGTCACCTCCGCCACCTGCGTCGTCGAGCAATTCGTAGATCTCGCGAATGCGCTCCTTCCGCGTCAGCCACGCGTCCACGAGTTGGTCTTGTCCGTCGAGCATTCGCCGCGACAGCAGCCCAGCCAGTTCCGTTGTCAGTCGATGGCGAGCTTCCGGGGTGAGCCAGGTGCGGTGGTGAACGATCACGAGTGGTTCCTTTCCAGACGAGGGACTGTCGTCAGGGGCGGGCCGCGACAGCGCCGCCCCTGACGACGGGGATCGGCCCGGTGGGCCGTGGTTCGAGGGCCGTCAGCGCAGCGGCGCGAATTCGCGCAGCGCGTCGGGTTGCTTGCCGGTGGTGATCTGCTCGGCCAGCAGCCGGCCCGTGACCGGCCCGTGGGCGAGGCCCCACATGCCGTGCCCGCCAGCGACATAGACCCCACGCGTGGTCTCGCCGATCAGGGGTCGGCCATCGGCGGTGACGGGCCGCGAGCCGACCCACACGTCGCTTCGTTCGTCCCAGCGGACGCCCTCGAGCATCCGCGCCGCTGACGCGACGATCGTGCCGACCCGTTGCGGGAACGCCGCTTCGTCGGGCCTGCGGAACTCCATCGTGCCCGCCACGCGCATCGCTCCCTGATACGGCGTGCACGCCACGCGGGCGTCCGGCAGGTAGACGGGAGTGGGGAAGGGACGGTCGACCGGCACGGTGAACGAGTAGCCGCGCCCGGCCCGCAACGCTGTTCGCATCCGCCCGTCGATCAAATAGGGCAGCAGCGCTCCGGTGGCGACGACGGCGACGTCGGCTTCCATCGGCGGCGCGGCGGCGCGATGCACAACGACGTGGTCGGCGTGGCTGCGGACCTCGCGCACGTCCACGCCGGCGATCACCGCCCCGCCGCGGCCGGTG
>DATEIG010000771.1:0-9338 GCA_035279185.1 Mycobacterium sp. | reverse complement strand
CGTTCGCCGACACGCTTCCACGGCAGGCGACGCATCTGGACCTCACCGACGCCAATGTCGTCGTGACGCGCGGAGCCGACGGGGCGGCCCGTCCCGACGGTGTCATCGACTTCGGCGACCTGTCGCACACCTGGGCGGTGTCGGAACTGGCGATCACCGTGTCGTCGGTGCTCGGCCACCCCGGTAGCGATCCGACCTCGATCCTTCCCGGCGTGAAGGCTTTTCACGCGATCCGGCCGTTGAGCGCGGACGAGGCGGAGGTGTTGTGGCCGCTGTTGGTGCTGCGCACCGCGGTCCTGATCGTCAGCGGCGCGCAACAGGCCGTTCTCGACCCCGACAACGCGTATGTCACCGAGCAGACCGGCGGCGAGATCCGCATGTTCGAGCAGGCGACGTCCATTCCCGTCGACGTGATGACCGCACTGATCAAAGCGGACCTCGGTTTTGCGGATCAGCCCGCCGCGCCGTCGGCGGACGCGCCACTCATCGCCGGCCTCGCTGCGGACGCCGTGGTGACGCTCGACCTGTCACCGCAATCGGACAGCTACGACTTCGCATTCGAGAGGGGCGGCTGGCTCCGACCCGACATCGAAGACGAATTGGCAAGAGAAGCAGTCGATCACGGCGCTGCCCTGGTCGTCACCCGCTTCGGGCAGCCCCGGCTGAGGTACGCACCGCCGCTGAGCCACGACAGTCCCGACGTGGTGCCGACGGGCGTCAGCGTCTGGCCCGCCGCCGACGTCGACGCGCGGGCGCCGTGGGACGGCGAAGTCGTGGACGCCGGCGGCGATGGCATCGCGCTGCGCGGCGCCGAGTACGAGCTGACGCTGTCGGGCATCACCCCGGCCGCCGCAGTGGGCGCCCTGGTGCGCGCGGGTGATCGCCTCGCGACCGTTGCCGCGAGCCGATGGGCGGAGGTGCGCCTTCAGCCTGTCGGGGTCCCCGAGGCGCCGCGGTTGACCACAGCCGAGCTCGCGAGGGGTTGGCTGGCGCTGTGCCGCGACCCCCGCGAGGTGTTGGGGCTGCCCGCCCTGCCCGTCTCGCGCCGCGACGACGATCTGCTGGCACGTCGCGACGAGGCCTTTGCGCCGGTGCAGGAGCACTACTACGCCAAGCCGCCGCAGATCGAGCGAGGCTGGCGACATTTCCTCGTGTCGACCGCGGGCAGGCCCTACCTCGACATGGTCAACAACGTCACGGTTCTCGGCCACGCCCATCCGCGCGTCGCCGAAACCGCAGCACGTCAGCTGCGAAAGCTGAACACCAACTCGCGCTTCAATTACGAGGCGGTGGTGGAGTTCAGCGAGCGGCTCGCCGCGATGCTGCCCGAGCCGCTCGACACCGTCTTTCTGGTGAACTCCGGCTCGGAGGCGAGCGATCTCGCGCTCCGGCTGGCGATGGCCGCCACCGGCAGACGCGACATCGTCGCGGTGCGCGAGGCGTACCACGGCTGGACGTACGGCACGGACGCCGTGTCGACCTCGGTCGCCGACAACCCCAATGCCCTTGCCACTCGGCCGGATTGGGTCCACACCGTGGAATCGCCCAACAGTTTTCGCGGCAAGTACCGGGGCGCGGACGCTCACCGCTACGCCGTCGACACCGTCGCCCAGATCGAAGGCTTGATCGCCGACGGACGCGCACCCGCGGGCTTCATCGCCGAATCGGTGTACGGCAATGCGGGCGGTATGGCGCTGCCCGATCGCTACCTCGAGCAGGTGTACGCCGCGGTGCGCGAGGGCGGCGGGTTGGCCATCGCCGACGAGGTGCAGGTCGCCTACGGCCGACTGGGCGAGTGGTTCTGGGGTTTCCAGCAGCAGAACGTCGTGCCCGACATCGTCTCGGTCGCGAAATCCACCGGCAACGGGTCTCCGCTGGGCGCGGTCATCACCAGCCGCGACATCGCCGACAGATTCCGCAGCCAGGGGTACTTCTTCTCGTCGACCGGTGGCAGCCCGTTGTCGTGCGCGATCGGCATCACCGTGCTCGACACCCTGCGCGACGAGGGTCTGCAGCGCAACGCCGCCGAGGTCGGCGCACACCTGAAAGCGAGACTGGAAGGGCTGCGCGACAAGCATCCGATCATCGGCACCGTGCACGGCATCGGGCTCTACCTGGGTGTCGAGATGGTCCGCGACAGGGACACCCTGGAACCGGCCGTCGAGGAGACCGCCGCGATCTGCAACCGCATGCTCGAACTCGGTGTGGTGATCCAGCCGACCGGCGACCACCAGAACATCCTGAAGACCAAGCCGCCGCTGTGTATCGACGTCGAGGCCGCCGACTTCTACGCCGACACGCTCGACCGGGTGCTCAGCGAGGGGTTCTAGTTCTCACCGCGAGAAGACGCAAAGTCCCGCGTGTCGCCCGGCGTGTCGGGTGAGTTCGCGTCTGCTCGCGGCTGGGTCCGCAGCACTGCGGGCCGGAACTTCTCGGGCAGCGAGCGCAGGACAGCGCCGAGGATCACGACCACGCCGACCGAGATGACAGCCATCGCCACACCGCCCAGGCCCGGCCAGAAGCCGTCCAGCAGCATGAAGACGCCGAAGACGACGAACAGGGCGGCCGCAACGAGCTGGATGAGCCGCTCGGGAAGGTGCTTGCCCGCGATCGCGCCGACGAGGATGGCCAGCGCGTCGGCGGCGACCATGCCCAGCGTCGAGCCGATCCAGACGCCCACCCAGTCGTTGTCGGCGGCGAGCGTGACCGTCGCGAGCATCGTCTTGTCGCCGAGTTCGGCGAGCAGGAAGGCCGAGGTGACCGCGAAGAACGCGGGGGCGGTCGATCGCTGCGCTCGCGTCGCCTCGTCGTCGGAGAGGCTGTCGCCCCGCAGCGTCCACAGCCCGAACAGGACGAACGCGACGCCGGCGAGGATGCCCAGCAGATGCGTCGGCAACGCGGCGCCCAGGTAGTGGCCCACCGCGACCGAGATCAGATGGATGAGGGTGGTCGCGACCGTGATACCGCCGAGCACCACCCACCAGCGGTGACGCAGCGCGAACGTCATCGCCATGAGCTGGGACTTGTCACCCAGCTCGGCGACGAATATGACGGCGAAGCTCAGCAGCAGTGCTGCGAACACTCGATCTCCTCGGTCAGAGGTTGCCGGTCGGAGGATTTCGGGAAAACGCCTCCGGCCGACGACCCAAACGGTCTGCGGCCGAAGGTCTCGCCCACCGACCTCTCGGCCGGTTCGGGAGACCGGGTCCGGCTGGACCAGTGTGTCGATGTCCCGATTGGGGGCTACTCCCCTTCGCTGAGAACGATGTTACCGGCAGCTGCGCCGCGCTCGCAACTCGGGGCATACGAAATGCCAACTGTCACAATAAGTTTGAGAGCCCGGCCGCAGTTTTTCGGCTACCCGTAACTGCGCGGCAGCTTTGCCGGATCACCGGTGACGACCACCCTGTCGGACTGTGGAACACCAGGTCAGTCGGTGGCTGCGGGGCCTCTGCGGATGATCGCGGCGAGTTCTTCGCGGGAGTTGGCGCCGACGCGCTGGCAAGCGCGGTACAGATGTCCCTCGACACTGCGCACCGACATGATCAGCCGTTTGGCGATGTCCTTGTTCGACATCCCGGCGACGGCCAGCTCGACGATTTCACGCTGCCGCTCGGTCAGCGGATGACCGGTCGGGCTCCGCAGGGCGGGTGTGCTCAGGCCACCGCATTCCTCGGAGAGGCCCTGGGCGATCGCGGCGGCATACAGCCTGCGACGGCGCAGCTGGCTCTGCGAGAACGCGACCGCCGCCTGCGCCGCGGCGTCGGCTGCCGCGGCCTTGTCCCCCAGCGCCTGATATTCGTTCGACGCCGCCAGCAGACCCTCGCCGTCCTTGGCGGCCAGCGACCCCACGTGCCTGGCCACGGCATCGGCGAGGGGTAGCGACAGCTCGCCTGCCAGGGCGCGGGCCCGGTCGGCCATCGAGTGATCGCCCCACTGGGCCGCGACCTGAAGGCAGATCAGCTCGTGGGTCGGCTGTCCCCGGTCGCGGGCCTTGGCCGCCGCGTGGAGCACGGTCGTCACGGCATCCGCCAGATACCCGCCGGCGGCGAGCGACCAACCGGTCGCGATCGCCAGCGCGGTGTGCATGTACACGTAGGTGTCGGGCACATTCGCACGCGCTTCCTCGAGTGCGGCGTTCGCCTCGGCGGACTGGCCCAGCTTGGCGTGCGCCTCGGTCAGCGCGAAGCAGGTCGCGGGACGCAATCCCGTTGTGATGCCGTGATGTTCGACGCCTGCGAGCGCCTCATGCAGAAGCTTCACCGCACCCGGCAGGTTTCCGCGCATGAGATCGGACTGGCCGAGCAGGAACACCAGGTTCGCGTAGGCGAGCCCTGGCACGTCGTTGACGGAGTCGGCCATCTGCTTGGCCAGCTTCACGCAGTCGTCGATGCGGCCGGTCAGTCGGCAGGCGCGCGCGTACACGCCACCGAACCAGAAGCGCAGCGGTGCGGTCTGAAACGACGTCGACGCCCGGTCGAGCGCCCGGTCCGCCACCGCGGTGAGCTCGTCTCCCCGACCGAGCGCGCCGAGCGCCATCACCAACGCGAACGACGCCATCATCGCGTGGAAGTCGCCGAGTTGTCCGGACTCCAGTACCGCAGTTGCCTTTTCGGCGGCACGCTCGCAGCGGCCGTAGACGGCGTCGACGCACGCCTCGACCGCCGCCCGCTCGGCCGACTGGTCCGGCGATTCCGGTCCGGCAGCAAGCCCCTCGAGGATGGCTGACGCGTCGGCGGGCCTGCCGAGGATCCAGATCAGGTTGGCGGCCCGCACCGTGGACCATCGGTGGCTGTCCTCGTCGCCGTCGGCGGTGATCTCCTTGAGCAACTTCTCGGCGTCGTCGCCGCGGCCGCGCAGCACCAGGTTCATCACCTGCACGCCCGGCGCCTCGCCGGCGCCGGCGGACACCGCGGCCGAGGCGAACCGGTCGGCCAGATCGAGGTCGAGCAGCGTCATCGCGAACCGGGCGGCATCGACGAAGAGCTCGGGGTCCGGCGGCAGGTCGGACTCGAGCATGAGAAGTGCGCGCCGCACCGTGGATTGCATGTCGCTGTCGGGCTTTTCACCCAACCCCGTCGCGAGCTTGCCGCGGATTCGCGACAGGTACATCTCACCCGCTGCCGACCGCCGGAGTTCGCCGTAGAGCGGATGGGCCAACCGCGCCATCCGGTCATTGCCCGACCGCTCCACGGTGACCAGCCGCATCTGCTCGGCGGTCTCCAGGTCGCCGCGCTCGGCCACCGAGCACAACACGTCCACGGCGAGCGGCTCACACTGCGACAGCGTGTCGACGACGAGCGCGACGCCGTCGGAGAGCTCGCCGAGTCGTCTGCCCACCATGTCGGTGATGTTCTGCGACACGGCAACTCGCTCATCCCACATCCACACCCCGGCGACGCGACGCATCCGGCCCGCGGCCACCTGATCGCTGAGCAGCTGGCGCAGGAACAGGGCGTTGCCGCCGGTGAGCTTCCAGAACCGCTGCGCGCTGCGGGCGTCGACCGGACCGTCGAGCGTCGTCTCGATCAGGCTGCGGGTGCCCGCCTGCGACAGCGGTGCGAGGTCGAGTCGTGCCAGCAGCCCGTCCTTCCACAGCGCCGTGACGGCGTCGGGCTCGGCTTCGCCGGTGCGCACGGTCACCACCAGGCGCGGCCCACGCGACTGCGCGAGCTGGTGCACGACGTGCGCGGAGAGCCCGTCAAGCAGATGCGCGTCGTCGACACCGATCAACACTTTGCCCTGACGCTGTTGCGCCACAAAGGAATTGATCAAGCGACCGACATCGGGCATCGACCCTGGCCCCGCGTCGGTGATGGACCCGGTGAAAGCGCCGAGCGGCAGCGGCCTGGCCGACTCCGTTCCGGTGATCCAGTTGGTCCGCTCACCCGCGGCCTGCGCGCGCGCCAGCACCTCGCGGGCCAGCCGCGTCTTGCCGACGCCCGCCGCACCGCAAATCACGACGCCGCTGTAGTTACCCGCCCCGCTCAGCGCACGGCGAATCGTCACTAGTTCGCTGTCGCGCCCCGTCAACAGATCACCGGTCATGAAAACCGTCTCCGCCCAGCCATGCGCCCCTCCGCCGCTCATGGACTGTTTTACGCGCTAAGCATAGGTCCCCACCGTTGCCGAGGCTGGTTATTGACGATGCAATCAGCGGTTCGCTTCATCTCGCGAGCCGATGCCCAATTCGGACGTGAAGTACGAGCGTGCGATGTGCTTGGCTTCGCTGGCGGGCACGGCTCGCACGACCATTTGCGCACCGAGGCCGTCGATCATGGTCAACAGTCGCCGCGCCGCAACGTCAGCATCTGCCACGTGAAACTCACCGGAGCTGACGCCAGAGCGAACAATGTCGGCAATGCAGCCGAGCCATTCGAGCGTCAGCGCGTTCGCGGCGGCGGCGAGGGCCTTGTTCCGCCGCCCCAGGCTCCACGCCTCGAGCCAGAGCGCACTGGCGTCCTCGCTGGAGTCGTCGAGCGCATAGTCGATGAGCGCGTCGATCGCGGCGGTCGGCGACCCGGCCGCGTTGACCCGCGCCCTGGCCTCACCCAGGTCGGCGTCGGCCGACGTCGTGAATGCGGCGGTGATCAGGTGCTCGGCGGACGAGAAGTAGTGGCTGACCAGACCGGGCGTCACACCGAGGTCAGTGGCCACGCGCCGCAGAGTCACCGCCGTCAGGCCCTCGTCGGCGCTGATCTCGACGGCCCTGGTGAGGAGCTCGCCGCGCCGCTCGGCGGGCAGTTTCCGCTTGGCGTCCCGCGCCTCGACGGTCAATTTCACTCCTCCTATTGACGCGATCCGAATCTTACTGAACACTACATCAACACTATTGAAGCACCCATCAACAAGCCGAATCGAGCAGCTCATGACCGCAACTCTGCCCGCGACCACCGCCGAGGTCAGCGGCGACCGCATCGGGGCCGTCGAAGCCGCCGGCGTCGAATACCTGCCCGAGGAGGCCCGCGACTCCGGGCCGGGAAACCTCGCCGCGGTGTTCCTCGGGGCGAACCTCACCTGGACGAACGTCGTCTTCGGCGCGTTCGCGATCCTGTTCGGGCTGAGTTTCTGGCAGACCGTGACGTCGATGGCGGTCGGCATCGCCGTCGGCACCCTCGCTGTGCTGCCCACCGCGATCATCGGGCCGCGCACCGGCACCAACATGACGGTGTCCAGCGGCGCCTTCTTCGGCATCCGCGGCCGGTTCATCGGGTCCGGCCTGGCGTTGGCCATCGCCCTGGCGTTCGCCGCCGTCACCGTGTGGACAAGCGGCGACGCCATCGTCGCTGCGGGGCACCGCCTCCTCGGCACCCCGGAGAGCGACGTCGTGCACGGCGTCGCGTATGCGGCCGTCGCCGCCCTCATGGTCGTCGTGGCGCTGTACGGCCACGCCACCATCGTGGCGATCCAGAAGGTCGTGGTGCCGGTCGTCGGCGGATTGATGATCGTCGGCGTGTTCGCGTTCGCGGGCGGCTTCGACCCGAGCGCGCCGGGCGGCGAATACGCGTTGGGCGGCTTCTGGCAGACATGGGCGCTGTCGGCGGTGCTGTTCGCGGCCGCGCCGATCTCCTACGGCCCGACGATCGGCGATTACACGCG
Source organism: Mycobacterium sp. (assembly GCA_035279185.1). Taxonomy (GTDB): domain Bacteria; phylum Actinomycetota; class Actinomycetes; order Mycobacteriales; family Mycobacteriaceae; genus Mycobacterium. Next base: position 1,739 of record DATEIG010000771.1, on the reverse strand, counting down.
GCGCATCTCGCCGATCCGGTTCAGCGACAGGCAGATCTGCACGGCGCTCGGGGCCGGCATGTTCGTCGGCGTGCTACTGCCCAGCCTGTTCGGCGCGTTCACCGCGCTGACATTCGTCAACCCGACCGACTCCTACATCGACGATCTCGTCGCGGGATCCCCCGCCTGGTATGTCGTTCCGATCGTGGTGATCTCGTTGTTCGGTGGTATGAGCCAGGGTGTGCTCTGCGTGTACGCCAGCGGCCTGGACCTGGAAGGCCTGGCGCCGCGGTTGAAGCGGACGCAAACCACGATCATCACCGCGGCCGTCGCGATCGCACTGCTCTACATCGGGGTGTTCGTGTTCGACGCCGTCGAGTCGGTCACCGCGATGACCGTGGCGCTCAACGCCGTCATCACCCCGTGGGTGGCGATATTGGCGATCGGCGCGCTGCGCACGAAATCGTATGACGCCGTTGACCTTCAAGCATTCGCGGAGGGTCGCCGCGGCGGCCGCTACTGGTACACCGGCGGCTGGAACCTGTCCGCTGTGGCCGCCTGGGTGGTGGGCGCCACCTTCGGTGTCCTGACGGTGAACACCGCGCTGTATGTCGGACCGCTGGCCGACGTCGCTGGCGGCGTCGACCTCAGCACCATCGGATCGGCTGCCCTCGCAGGGCTGATCTACGGCGCGTCACCGTTCCCCGCGTGGGCCCACGCGGGAGAGCTAGGCCAGTAGCGGAACGGACGGCACGCGGGTGTCGGTGAGGATCTCGAACATCGCCCGTCGCGTCGCGGTCAGTTCGACGGCGTCGATTCCTCTGCCGGACAGATGTATTCGGCACGTCGCGAGCGCGGAGTTGTAGCAGTACTTCGACTCGCCGTCGGTGTCGGTGTAGGTCAGCCCGATGACGTCGGTCGGCTGAGCGGTGATCTCGCCGTCGAGGTCGACGTCGTCGACGCGCGCGCCGAACGACCAATGGAACGGCCGGTATTCGCCGTGCGTGTTGCGGGTCGCGAGCACCGAACGCACGGCCACCTCGCGGCCGTCGTGACGCAACACCAGAAGCGTGGCGGCGGGGAGTTTGACCGGGCCGACGGCCGCGTGCGCGGTGACGACCTCAAGGCTCGACCGCGGCGCCCCGTCGAAGCCGCACACCTGCCCGAACGCATAAGCAGGGGTGTGCCGTCGCCCCCAGTTGTGGTTGACGCTCCCGGTCCACACGTTCACGTCGAAGCGGACGTCGTCGAGTTCGACGCCGCCGTCGAAGCGGGCCAGCGGGTGACGCACCATCGTCTTGGCCGTCGGGAACTTGGCCTTGTAGCCACGGTCGGTCAGCAGCTTCACCGGCGCTTCGGTGCCGGGCGCGATCTGCAGGTCCCATCGCGCCGACCGCCCCCCGACGCCGATCGACCCGCACGCCGACCGGTCATCGATGACCGTGGCGCCGATCCGCGCCATCCACGGCTCATTCCGGTAGTCGGCGAGATCGATCGGGTGTGACTGTTTGAGCGCGCGGTTGCCGGACACGTCAGGGTCGAACAGCATCACCCACGAGTCCGCGACGGGTACGCCCGCCGTCGGCAGCAGAAGGGTCGAGCGCATCCACAGCGCGCGTGCGCGACCGGGATCGTTGGCGCGGATGAAACGGCTCTCGTAGTAGGGCGCCTGCACGTTCACAGAACCAGCATCCAATACTTGACCCGTGACCGGGATGCAGATCGCCGCCTACGTCCTCGCCGCCGTCGCCGTTGCCGAA
>DATEIG010000770.1:0-2859 GCA_035279185.1 Mycobacterium sp. | reverse complement strand
GCCGGCGTGATGCCGGCGAGCGGCCGGTGGTCGATCGTGATCCGCCGTCGGCCGTGCGGCGCCTCGAGGTGTTGCACCGTGGCGGATTCGACCGGGCGAAGCGGATAGAGAACGGGGCGATTCATGGCTGGCCTCCAAGATACGTTTGCGTTTCTTATTCCGTCAGGCTAGCGTTGCCAGATAAGATACGCAACAGTTTCTTCGGGAGGACCATGAAGCGTCGGCGCGGCGAGGAGTTGGACACGGCGATCCGGTCGGCCGTGCTCGACCTGCTCGCCGAACACGGCCCGGCGGGCGTGACCATGGAGGCGGTCGCCGCGGAGGCAGGCACGAGCAAGCCCGTCCTCTACCGCCGGTGGCCCGACCGCGGCGCCCTGCTGCGCGACACCCTGCTCGAGGTTGCGACCGCCGCGATCCCGCACGACGACACCGGGAGCTACCGGACCGACATGCTGGCGATCCTGCGTGGGTGGGCGGATCTGTTCACGGGTCCGAGCGCCGACCTGATGCGGGCGGCGATCGCCGCGGGCGCTCACGATCCCGAACTGCGGACGGCGTTCCAGAACGACGTCATCGGCTGGCGCAAACAGGAGATGGCCGCAATGCTCGCACGCGGCATCGACCGCGGCGACGTCCGCGCCGACGTACCTGTCGAGATCGCCAGAGAACTCGGCCAGAGCGTGCTGTGGCACCGGCTGCTGGTCACCGGCGATCCCATCACCGACGACCTGATCGTCGCGCTCGTCGACGAGGTGCTGGTGCCGTTCGTGTCGCCTCGCTACTAGCTACGGCGTCGGGCCGCAAAAACGAGACCGCGACCGCCCTACTACGAGCTGTAGTTGCGATCCTCTACGATCGGGGCCGTGGCCGTCGGACGATTTCTGATGCGCGCGGTGGATGTGCTGCCGCTGCCGAGTCTGCGCACGCAACGTCTCATCGCCGCCGCGGTGGTCCTCACGCAGGGCGGTATCGCCGTGACAGGCGCCATCGTGCGCGTCACCGCGTCCGGCCTCGGATGCCCCACCTGGCCGCAGTGCTTCCCAGGCAGTTTCACCCCGGTGCCGCACGCGGAGGTGCCGGGTATCCACCAGGCGGTCGAGTTCGGCAACCGGATGATCACCTTCCTCGTCGTGCTGACCGCGGCCCTCGCGGTGCTCGCGGTCACCCGCGCCCGTCGGCGACGCGAGGTCCTCGTCTACGCCTGGCTGATGCCCGCGTCGACCGTGATGCAGGCGGTGATCGGCGGGATCACCGTGCTCACCGGACTGCTGTGGTGGACGGTGGCGATCCACCTGCTGGTGTCGATGGCGATGGTCTGGCTGGCCGTGCTGCTCTACGTGAAGATCGGTGAGCCCGACGACGGGGAACCGACGACCGTTGTTCCGAAACCGTTGCGGCTGTGGACGTTTGTGACCGCAATGGTGCTCGCGGCAATCCTGGTGACCGGTACGTTCGTCACGGGCGCCGGCCCGCACGCCGGGGACAAGAGCATCGAATCGCCGGTGCCGCGGCTGCAGGTGGAGATCGTCACGCTGGTGACGCTGCATGCGACGCTGCTGATCGTCTACGTGGTGCTTCTGCTGGGGCTTGGCTTGGCGCTGCGGAAGGTGCGAGCGCCACGGACCGTCGTCAGGCGCCTGGCGGTCCTGCTCATCCTGGTCGCCGCACAGGCTCTGGTCGGCCGCATCCAGTACGCAATCGGAGTGCCTGCCGCACTGGTCGCATTGCACGTGGCGGGCGCGGCCGCGTGCACCGCGGCCACCTCGGCGCTATGGGCGTCGATGCGAGAACGGACCCAGCCCGAGCCGATCGAGCGCTGACTCCACGCCCGTCGCGAACCTGCGCTGTTGACGGTCCCTGGTCGGGCGGTCCAGTTGACGCCAGCCCAGCGACGGTTCGACCAGTTCCAGCTCGAGCAGCAGCGGGTTGTCCGGCCCGCCGATGACGTCGACGCGGGCGTAGAGCAGATCGGTGACGTTGATCCCGAGGTGGGCCGCGGCGGCGTCCAGCGCGGCGTGGCCGACGTCCCACAGTTCGAAGTCCGGGTCGGCGGCGGTCAGCGACTCCTCGGCGTAGGTGCCCGACGGATCGAACACCGGGCGTTGACCGGCGGCGGGCAGCATCGGTCCCTTGGTGAAGGCGTGCGACTGCTCGCCGCCGAGAAACACCAGCGCGGTCTCCCCGTTCTCGACGCGCGGGTCGTACGGCTGGACGAGCGCTGTGTTCCCTGAATCCTGCAGTGTCTGCGCGTGTTCGCGGGCTGCGCGGGCATCGGTGAAACGTTGCGCACCGGCGGATCCGGCGCCGACCGCGGGCTTCACGACGACCTCACCCGTCGGGATCCGTACCGTCTCCCCCGGCGCGAAGAACCTACTGGGTACGGTCGGCACCCCTGCCTCGGCGAGGTCGACCAGGTAGCGCTTGTCGGTGTTCCACCCGACCACGGCGGGCGGGTTCAGCAGGTTCGCGACCTGCGAGGTCCAGGCGAGGAAGGCGTCCAACCGCTCGATGTAGTCCCACGTCGCGCGCAGGATGACAAGGTCGGCATGCAGCGTCTCGGGGTCGTCCCACGACAGCCAGCGGGCATGGAGTCCGCGCTGCCGAAGTGCGGCGACGATCTCGGCGTCGTCGCCGTCGCCCTCGGGCAGCGCGGGGCAGCCGGCGAGGACGATTCGGGGATGACGGATGTCGGGGCGTGCGAGTTTCATCTGGAATGGATGATAGACACCATGCACGCCATTGAAGTCGCCGAAACCGGCGGTCCGGAAGTCCTGCGATACGTCGAGAAGCCCGCACCCACCCCCGGGCCCGGCGAGGTGCTGATCAAAGCCGAGGCGATCGGCATCAACTTCATCGACA
>DATEIG010000769.1:0-5686 GCA_035279185.1 Mycobacterium sp. | reverse complement strand
GCAGACCCCATGCGTAGGTCTCGTCGAGGTCTACCTCGGCGCCGAGGTAAACCCGCGAGAACAGTCGGTAGGCGTCGCGGCCGAACGCGTCGTCGCCGCGGGCGTGCGGACCGATGTCCTCGCGTAACACCGACGCCAGTTCGCTGTAGGCGCCTGCCGCTGCCATCGCGTTGGCGTGGAGTTCGGCGTGAAGCGCGTCGTTGTCCGATGCGGCGTCGGCGACCATGTCGAGGAACAGCTGCTGGATCGTGCCCGCCTGCTCGATGCCACGCGCGACCTGCCGGACGGCGGGCGGACGGCCCGCAGCGACCGCAGCGCGTAGCGACGCCGCGTATCCGGCGAGGCGGTCCGGTAGCACAGACATGCGCTTGCCGATCGTCCGCCAGTCGTCTTCGGTGTCGGCCGGCATCAGATCGAATACATCGCGCATCGACTGCAACGGCGACGCGATCACGTTGAGCTCGCCGATGTCGAGCCCCGCGTCGTGCAATTCGACCTGGATGCCGAGTCGTTCCCGCATCGCGGCAACCGTCACGGCGTCGACATCGTCGTCCTGCTCGACGCCGTCCAACTCGCGCAGCGCGGCGCGGGCGGCGTCGGCACGCGCGGCGACGCCGTCGGGGGAGTAGTCGGTGATGTCGGAGTCGTAGTCGCGGTCGACGCCCACGATGCCCATCTCCGTTGCGGCACAGGGATCGAGCGCAGCGAAGGTCTCGAGATAGCGTTCGGCTACAGCATCGACTGCGGTGGTGCGCCTATCCAAGGTCGGGCGCTGAGAAGGTGTCGCACTTGTTCGGATCGCCGGTCTGGTATCCGACCGTGAACCACTTCTGCCGTTGTTCGGATGACCCGTGCGTCCACGACTCCGGGTTGACCCGTCCCGTGGCCTGCTTCTGGATACGGTCGTCGCCGACCGATGCCGCGGCCGACAGCGCGTCGGCGATGTCCTTGTCGGTCAACGGTTCAAGGAACGGCACATCGGTGCCCTCCTGCTTGGTGGTCGACGCGTAGTGCGCCCAGATCCCGGCGTAGCAGTCGGCCTGGAGTTCGGTGCGCACCCCGCCACCTGTAGCGCCCTCAGGATCCTGCTGGGCGCGCACCAGCGATCCCTCCAAATCCTGTACGTGATGGCCGAACTCGTGGGCCACCACGTACTCCTGAGCGAATGGTCCGCCGCTCGAACCGAATTGGGTACGAAGCACCTCGAAGAAGTCAGTGTCGAAGTAGGCCGTCTTGTCGACGGGGCAGTAGAACGGTCCGACGTCACTCGTCGCGGGGCCGCAACCGGTGTTGACAGAGCCGGTGAACAGCCGGACCGAGGGACGCGTGTACCCCGGTAGCAGCTGCTGCCACACCGCGTCGACGGAGTTGCCCGTGGCCACTACGCGGCACTGCACGATGTTGTTGGCATCCTCGCCGGTCTTGCACTGGCTCAGATCGAAGCCCTGGGCGTCGTAACCCTGGTCGGCATACGGGCTGTCCTGCTGCGGAAGCACCGAATCCGGGTTCACCCCGAGCAGCAGCGCGACGACCACGATCAGCAGGCCGCCGAAGCCTCCGCCGATCGCCATTCCGCGGCCGGGTCCGCGACCGCCTCCGCTGCTCGACGTGGTGCTCGTGTCGATCTGCATACCCTCGTTGAAGGTCATGGCTGCAAGCTTTGCACACTACGATTCGGGTGTGTCAGTTGTTGCCGGACATTCGGCCGTCGTGCACACGGAGGCTGGTGACCTGCGCGGTACCACCGAAGGCGCGGTGGGCGTTTGGCGTGGTGTGCCGTATGCCGAGCAACCCGTCGGCGATCGGCGGTTCCTCGCGCCGGGACCGCTTGCCCCGTGGCCCGGCGTCCGCGACGCCGTCGAGCACGGTCCGCTCCCACCGCAGAGCAAGTCGTTCGTCGGCGGCGGCCGCGATGATCCCAAGGTCCGCGACGAGGCGTGTCTGACGTTGACGGTGTGGTCGCCGGACACCTCCGCTTCGCTTCCGGTGATGGTCTGGATCCCCGGTGGCGCGTTCGTGTTCGGCGCCGGCCAGTTCCAGCTCTACAACGGTTCGCGGCTGGCGGCCAACGGCAACGTCGTGCTGGTCAACCTCACCTACCGGATCGGGGTGTTCGGCGGTTTCGAGCTCGGTGACCTCGGCGACGGTTTCGACGACAACCTCGCGTTGCGCGATCAGCTGGCCGCGTTGGAGTGGATTCAGCGCAACATCGCGTCGTTCGGCGGCGACCCCGGCCGGGTGACCGTCTTCGGTGAATCGGCCGGAGGTACGTCGGTGCTCGCGCTGCTGGCGAGCCCCGCCGCCGAAGGGCTCTTCCAACGGGCGATCGCTCAGAGCCCGGCTCTGCCCCTGATCGCCGACCGCGAGCTGCGGGCACGGCGCGCACACGAGTTCCTGCGGCTGGTCGGCGTGCCCGTCGAGGAGGTCAAGGCGCTACCGCAGAGGCAGCTACGCCGCGCGGCGGGCCGCCTGCAGCTGAAGAGCGCGGCGACAACGCCGACGCTGGCGTACGGGCTGACCCACGGTGTGGACCTGCTGCCGAAACACCCTGTCGACGCGGCGCGCGACGGCTCGCTGGCCAAGGTCCCCCTGATCATCGGCACCAACAGCCACGAGGCGTCGATGTTCGCGTTCACCAAGCCGCCGATGCTGCCGACCACGACCGCCTCGGTCGACGCCTACATCGAGCGCGTCGCACCGCAGGCGCGGGAGCGGCTTCTCTCGGCGTACCCCGACTACCCCCGGCGACGGGATCTGCTGGCATTCGGCTCAGATGTCATGTTCGGCGCGCCGGCGTGGGCATTCGCCGACGCCTACAGCGCGCACGCGCCAACGCACATGTACCGGTTCGACCACTTCGGGTTCAGCCTGCGGGTGCTCGGCCTCGGCGCGACGCACGGCAGCGAGATCGTGCACATCCAGCACAGCTACGGCTCGTTTCTGGGCCGCAAGATGCATCCGCTCGGGCGACGGCTGGCGCCGTCGGTCGGCAAGCGCATGCAGCGGGCGTGGCTCGACTTCTCCGCGCAGGGCTGGGAGACGGGGGAGATCTTGTGGTCGAGCGGCCATGACTGGCCGATCTACGACGCCGGCCGACGCCTGACCCGCATCATTCAGTCCTCGCGCGACACGGTGGTGGCCGATCCCGACGGCGCCCGCCGCGAGGCATGGGCCGGGCTTTACTGAGCCGCCGCCGCGTATCGCTTCCTGGCGTAGTCGCGCAGGTTGTAGAGGAACTTCTGGAACAGCCACGACATCACCGGGCGGCCCAGCGACATGCCGAGATGGGCGGCGGCCCCGTTCGGCTTCATCGCCATGACCCAGGTCAGGTGGCAGCCGTCCGCGGTGGCTTCGATACGGTAGTCCTCGGCGAACCCCTTGATACTCGCGCTGGATGCCTCGTTGAAGCGAAAGGCCATGTGCGAGTACGGCTTCCAGGCCAGATACTCTTCGTCGCCGATGATCCCCCCGCGCATCGTCACCAACCGGGTGGTGCCGACCCCGTGCGGTTGCGGGCTGGTCCACGTCACGTTGGTGATCACGGTCGCCCAGTGCGGCCACGACTCGGCGTCGTCGAGCACCTCCCACAGCTGCTCCGGGGTGATCGGAAGGTCGACCGTACTGACGAATCGGTACGGCGCGTCGTCGATGAAGTCCAATCCGACCCGTTCACAAGGCTTCATGGCCATACAGGCTAGAGCACAGTGTCTAGCCGGGCCCGTCGCTTGCCGCGGCCAACAGCGCGACCAGCCCGTCGCTGATCGGCGTGGCGAGCCCGTGCTGCGCACCCTTGCGCGAGATGACGCCGTTGCGGATGTCCCACTCCAACGGCCGGTGCGCCTCACGGTCGGTGAGCATCGACGTCGTCATGTCCTCCGGAGCCTCGGCGAACATGCCGACGATCTCGTCGACGACGTCGTCGCCGAGGTTCGCACCTTCGGCTCGGGCCACCGCGAGGCATTCGGCGAGATAACGCCGCGCCAGCGCTGCGACGTCGTCGCGGCGGAACATGCCAGAGCGGCGCCCGGTCAGCACCATCAGATCGGCGACGGCGTTCACCAGCAGCTTGCGCCACGTGTCGGTGACGAAGTCCGGGTCGATCTCGACGGTGATGTCGGACCCGCGCATGAGATCCGCGAGCTTGAGCGCGCCGACCGACTTCGGCAGAACCAGGCGGACGCCGGTCCGCAGCCGGAACCAGCCTTCGGTATGCGGTTCGGCGGAGAACCACACGACAGCGGGCACGACCTCCGACGACGGGCACAACGGGCCGACGCGGTCGATCTGCTCGACGCCGTTCTGCAGTGCGCACACCACGGTGCGCTCGTCGCACAGCCGGGCCAGCCAGCCCGCAGCGCTCTGGTTCTGGGTGTCCTTGACCGCCAGCAGGACCACCTCGACGGGCCCGTCGACGTCGGCCGGGTCGGTCAGCACCGGGCCGGGCACCACGATCGGATCCTTGTCGTCCGGCCTGACCTCGATCTGGTCGCGGGCGCTGTGCCCGCACAGCATGATGTCGTGGCCCGCGGCGTGGAGAAGCGCGGCCACGGTCGACCCGATCGCCCCCGGGCCGACGACCGCGACGGGTGTACCCATAAGGCCAAGCTACCGACGGATCACCCCCAACTAGACTGTGGCGGTCCTGTCGTCAGGCCATTCCCAGGGAGTCTTCAGTGCTGCGCAGCCATGCCGCCGGTTCGTTACGGGCCACCGATGCGGGTCAGACCGTGACGCTGGCCGGATGGGTGGCCCGCCGCCGCGACCACGGCGGTGTCATCTTCATCGACCTGCGCGACGCCTCCGGGGTGTCGCAAGTGGTGTTCCGCGACGCCGAGGTGCTCGAGGCCGCGCACCGGCTGCGCGCCGAGTTCTGCGTCGCCGTCACCGGCGTCGTCGAGGTCCGCCCGGAGGGCAACGCCAACCCCGACATCGCCACCGGCGAGATCGAGGTCAACGCGACATCGCTGACGGTGTTGGGCGAGAGCGCGCCGCTGCCGTTCCAGCTCGACGAGACGGCGGGCGAGGAAGCGCGGCTGAAGTACCGCTACCTCGACCTGCGCCGCGAGGGTCCCGGCACCGCGATTCGGTTGCGGTCGAAGGTGAATGCGGCCGCGCGCGGTGTTCTGGCCGGACATGACTTCGTCGAGATCGAGACGCCGACGATGACGCGGTCGACGCCCGAGGGTGCGCGCGACTTCCTGGTGCCGGCCCGGCTGCAACCGGGTTCGTTCTACGCGCTGCCTCAGAGCCCGCAGCTGTTCAAGCAGCTGCTGATGGTGGCGGGGATGGAGCGGTACTACCAGATCGCGCGGTGCTACCGAGACGAGGATTTCCGCGCCGACCGGCAGCCGGAGTTCACCCAGCTCGACATGGAGATGAGCTTCGTCGACGCCGACGACGTCATGGCGGTGTCCGAGGAAGTGCTCAAGGCGGTCTGGGCGCTCATCGGATACGACCTGCCGACGCCCATTCCTCGGATGAGCTACGAGGAAGCGATGCGTCGGTTCGGCTCCGACAAGCCGGATCTGCGATTCGGTGTCGAACTCGTCGACTGCACAAGCTATTTCGCCGACACACCGTTCCGGGTGTTCCAGGCGCCCTATGTCGGGGCGGTGGTGATGCCGGGCGGCGCATCGCAGCCGCGGCGCACCCTCGACGGCTGGCAGGAGTTCGCCAAGCAGCGCGG
>DATEIG010000768.1:0-5760 GCA_035279185.1 Mycobacterium sp. | reverse complement strand
GCGAACAGCGCAGGCTGTGCGTAGGAGGTCTGCTTCAGCGTCTCCTCGGCGTCGGGGCTGTCCACGTCGAAGATCACGTCCAGCAGCGGCCTGTCGATGACGTCGGCGACAGCGGCCGCGCACCGGGTCAGCGTCTCGGCGAAAACCGGCTCGGTGTCGAACAATTCGCGTGCCATGCCCGGGTACTGGCTGCCCTGGCCGGTGAACAGCCATGCGGTCTTCGGTGCGTCGTGGGATTCCCCCCGCACCAGGCCGGGCGCCGGGCGGTCGTCGGCGAGGGCGCCGAGCAGCTCGACGGCGGACTCCCTCGAATCGACCACCAGCGCGGCGCGGTGCTCCAGGTGTGCCCGGCCCGCTCCGGCAGTGAAAGCGACGTCGTTCAGGGTCGCGGAGGGGTGGCCCGCCATCCACCGGCGGTAGGAGTCGGCCAGTGCGACCAGCGCGGTGGGTGTCCGCGCCGACAGCGGCACGATGCTGAACTTACGGCCGTCGGGCTGGTCGACAGGCGCGGACGGTGAGGACGCCAGCGGCGCTTCCTCGAGGATGACGTGCGCATTCGTGCCCGCGAACCCGAACGAGCTCACCCCGGCGATGCGCGGCTCTCCGTTGCGCTCCCACGGGGTCGCCTCGGTGACGACCTGCAGCGCGAGCCGGTCCCATGGGATGTGCGGCGACGGCTTCTCGAAGTGCAGGTGCTGGGGCAGCAGTTCGTTCTCCAGCGAGAGGACGACCTTGATGACGCCAGCAATGCCTGCGGCGGCCTCGAGATGTCCGATGTTCGTCTTGGCCGAGCCGATCAGCAGCGGCCGATTCGCCTCCCGCCCTTCACCGAGCACCGCGCCCGCGGCCTGGGCTTCGATCGGGTCGCCGAGCGAGGTCCCTGTGCCGTGCGCCTCCAGGTATGCGACGTCGCTCGGTTGCAGGTCGGCACGCTTCAGCGCCTCGGCGATGACCCGTTGCTGCGCAACGCCATTGGGGACCGTCAGGCCGCCCGATGCGCCGTCCTGGTTGATCGCGCTGCCGCGAATCACCGCCCGGATGCGGTCTCCGTCGCGCACGGCGTCCTCGAGGCGTTTGACGACGATGACGCCGCAACCCTCGCCCCGCACATAGCCGTCCGCCGCCGCGTCGAACGTCTTGCATCGGCCGTCGGGCGCCAGCATGTGGGCGTGGGAGAACGTGATCATGGTGGCGGGCGTGAGCAGCACGTTGGCGCCGCCCGCCAGCGCGAGGTCGCATTCGCCCAACTGCAGCGCCTGGCACGCCTGATGGATCGCCACCAGCGAGGAACTGCACGCGGTGTCCACCGCGACCGAGGGGCCCTGCAGGCCCAACCGATAGCTGATCCTGCCCGCCGCCGCGGCATTCGACGTCCCGATGGCCATGTAGGCCTCGATCTCGGGGTAGGTCAGTTCGTCGGAGGCCATGCCGAGGTAGTCGTGGGTGGCGAGGCCGACGAAGACGCCGGTGTTGGTGTTCGCGAGATCTGTTGGGGCCGTGCCGGAATGTTCCACCGCGCGCCATGCGGTCTCCAGCAGCAGGCGATGCTGGGGGTCCATCAACCGGACCTCGCGGGTCGACATCCCGAAGAACGGCGCGTCGAACCCGGTCACATCCTCGACGAAACCCGCTCGGCGGGTGACGACTTTGCCGGGTGTGCCGGGCTCGGGATCGAAGAACTCGTCGACGTCCCAGCGGTCCTCGGGCACCTCCGAGATCGCGTCACGGCCGTCCCGAAGCACTTTCCAATAGCCCTCGGCATCCTGCGCACCGGGGAACCGCGCCGCGTACCCGACGATGGCGAAACGAGGGGGCTCGGTGGGCCGTACAGCGGAAGCCATTGGGGTGTTCTCCTTACGAGCTTCGGCGGTAGCGTGCTAATCAACGCCGACGAAAACTATTGCACGCTAGTCGGTGCCACGCGAGGCGTTGCCGCTACGGTGCGACATGTGCAGGGCGGCATCACCGTAACCGAGGGTATGTTGATCCAGCGAAGCGCGATGCCGGAGCGGCAAGCGGCCAACCAGGAAGGATGACGTTTTGCGCATCGGCAAGATAACTGTTGGCGCACTTGGTGAGTGGGCGATGAACCCAGGTTCGGTCACGTCGTGGCGGCCGACGCCCACGGCTCAGGAAACCGCGCGACGCGCGCCGGTGAGCGCGGTGCCAGTTAGCTACATGCAACGCCAACATCTGCGTAACTACAGCGACCGGACCGCCGAAGGCCGCAACTTCTCGCGGCAGATCATCGCGAGTTGCGACGTGTCGGGGCAGTGCGATATCGCCGCCATGGACCATGCGGTGAACGCCTACCTCCGTCGGCACGACACGTTCAGGAGTTGGTTCAAAGAAACCGACGACGGAGAGTTCATCCGGCACGCCATCACCGATCCCGCCGACATCGAATTCGAGCCGGTCGACCACGGTCACTTGACGGTGGATCAGATACGCGAACACGTCGTCTCGATACCGAGCCCGCTGGAATGGGGCTGCTTCGTTTTCGGGATAGTGCAGAACGACGGTTACTTCACATTCTTCGCCGCGATGGACCATGTCCACGGCGATGCGACGTTGATCGGCACGACAATGCTGGAAGCCAACGGGATGTACTCGGCGTTGAGCGGGACCGGACAGGCCCTGAGCCTCCCCGACGCGGGCAGCTTCGACGACTTCTGCGTCCGCGAGCGCCAGTACACCGACGAGCTGACGGTCGACTCGCCGGGCGTGCGCGCATGGATCGACTTCGCCGAGAACAACGACGGCGGCTTCCCGCAGTTCCCGTTGCCGCTGGGCAACCCCAACGATTGCACCCAGAGCGACATGACGTCGCAGGTGCTCATGAACGCGGCCCAGACCGACCGCTTCGAATCCGCGTGCACGGCCGCGGGCGCCCGGTTCGTCGGCGGCCTGTTCGCGTGTCTCGGGTTGGTGGAGCACGAATTCACCGGGGCGCTGACCTACTACGGGCTCACCCCGAGGGATTCGCGGACGGCCGGAGACAATTTCATGACCCAGGGCTGGTTCACCGGTTTGATACCGATCACCGTGCCCGTCGCGGCCACCTCTTTCACCGATGCCGCATGGGCCGCACAGGCCTCTTTCGACTCGAGCCTGGATATGGCCAGGGTGCCGTATTACCGGGTTTTGGAGTTGGTGCCGTCATTGAACTGGCCGCGCCCGAACTTTCCCGTATCGAATTTCCTGCACGGCGGCGCAGCGCCGCTCAACGCCATACTCGCGGCAGGCGACATGGGCCTTGCCGACAATATCGGCATTTATCCCGACGGCCGATTCTCCTATCAATTGACCATTTACATATTCCGGTACGGCGAGGGCACGGTGATGGCGATCATGCATCCCGACAACCCGGTGGCGAGGAAATCGGTCACCCGGTACATGGACGCCATGAGGTCGGTGTCGATCCGGGTTGCTGACAGCGGGGACTGGGGCCGCGTCGCCTAGCGGGGAGCAACGACGATGAAAAAACTTGCGGATTTCGTGGTTCGGTGGCCATGGGCGCTGATCGGGATCTGGATCGCGATCGCGGTGGCGCTGCCCCTGACGTTCCCGAGCCTGGGCGAGATGGCCCAGCGGCACCCGCTCGCGATCCTGCCCAGCGACGCCCCGTCGAGCGTCGCCGCCCGACAGATGACCGAGGCTTTCCAGGAGTCCGGTTCGGACAACCTCCTAGTCGTCGGCTTCATCAACGAGAACGGGCTCGAACAGTCCGACGAGGCCACCTACCGCAAGGTGGTCGACGCGCTTCGCGACGACGTCACCGACGTCACGATGATCCAGGACTTCTTCACCACCCCCCAGCTGCGGCCGTTCCTGACGAGCAAGGACAGAACGACCTGGGTGCTGCCGGTGGGCCTGGCAGGCGAGATGGGCACGCCGCGCGGGTACGAGGCGTACAACCGGGTCGCCGATCTCGTCAAACACAACGTTCCGGACGGCCCGCTCACGGTGTACGTGACCGGACCCGCAGCCACCGTCGCCGACCTCACCGTCGCGGGTGAGCAGGACCGGCTGCCCATCGAGATCGCGATCGCGGCGCTCGTTCTGCTCGTCCTGCTGGTGGTGTACCGCAACCCGATCACGATGCTTCTGCCGTTGGCGACGATCGGGGCGGCGTTGGTGACCGCCCAGGCCGTGGTGGCGGGCGTTTCGCAGCTGTTCGGGATCGGCGTCTCGAACCAGTCGATGATCTTCCTGTCGGCGATGATCGCCGGCGCCGGGACCGACTACGCCGTCTTCCTGATCAGCCGCTATCACGACTATCGGCGCCGGGGCGCGGATTACGACGACGCGGTGCGGCGCGCACTGGTCTCGATCGGCAAGGTCATCACCGCGTCGGCCGCCACCGTCGGCGTCACGTTCCTCGGGCTCAGCTTCGCCAAGATGGGCGTGTTCTCGACGATCGGTGTGGCATGCGCGATCGGCGTCGGCGTCGCGTACCTGTCGGCGATGACGCTGCTCCCCGCGATCCTCGTCCTCGCGGGACCACGCGGATGGGTGAAGCCGCGCCGCGAGATCACCTCGCGGCTATGGCGCCGGTCCGGCGTCCGGATCGTGAGGCGGCCCAAGGCCCATCTGATCGGCAGCCTGCTCGTGCTGGCGCTGCTCGCCGGCGCGGCGGGCTTCGCGAAGTACAACTACGACGACCGCAAGGCCCTCGGACCCGAGGTGCCGAGTTCGATCGGCTACGCCGCGCTCGAGAAACACTTCCCGATCAGCCAGGCCGTACCCGAGTACATCCTGATCCAGTCGCCCCGCGACCTGCGCACGCCGCAGGCGTTGGCGGATCTGGAACAGATGGCGCAGCGGGTCAGTCAACTGCCGAACATCGGCCTCGTCAGCGGCCTGACGCGGCCGACCGGGCAGGTGCCGCAGGAGTTCCGCGCCACCTACCAGGCGGGCATCGTCGGCGACCGGATGGCTGCGGGGTCCGCCGTGATCACCGACAGCACCAAGGACCTCAACCGGCTGCAGAGCGGGGCGGGGACGCTGGCCGACAGCCTGAGCGACGTGCGTTCGCAGATCAACAAGGTGGCCCCGAGCATGCAGCGGCTCATCGACACCATGAACTCGCTGCGCAGCGAGTTCGGCGGCGACAAGCTGGTCAAACAGGTCGAGACCGCCGCCCAGCTCGTGGCCAGCATCAATGCGCTCGGCAACGCCATGGGCGTCAACTTCTCGGCGGTGCGGGACATGTTCGCCTGGATCGGTCCCGTGCTTGCGGCGCTCAACGGCAACGCGGTCTGCGACGCCAACCCGTCATGCGCCGAAACCCGCATGCAGTTCCAGAAGCTGATGGACGCGCGTGACAACGGGCAGCTCAACCAGATCAACACGCTGGCCGGGCAGCTTCAGGGGTTCGGAGACAAGCAGTCGCTGAACGCAACAGTCAAGCAACTCAACGACACGCTCTCGCAGTTCAGCTCGGCGGTCCGGTCGATGGGACTGGACAGGCCCGGCGGCCTGCAGGCCGGCTTGCGGGAGGTCAGGCAAGGCGCCAACAAGCTGGCGGACGGCAGCAAGCAGGTGGCAGGCGGGGTGGATCAGCTCGTCGGCCAGGTGAAGCTGATGGGTGACGGCCTCGACGAAGCGGCGGCGTTCCTGCTGGCGATGCGGGACAACGCGGCGGATCCCTCGATGGCGGGCTTCAACCTGCCCGCGCAGATCCTGCAGCTCAAAGAGTTCAAGCTGGCGTCGAAGATCTTCATCTCACCCGACGGGCACACCGCGCGCTATCTGGTG
>DATEIG010000767.1:0-4299 GCA_035279185.1 Mycobacterium sp. | reverse complement strand
TCATGTCGTTCGGGTGGATCAGCCTGCAGGTTCTGTCCACCGCCGTGCTGGTTGTGTGGTTCGTGATCGGTGCGGTGTCGGTCCGGCTGTTCGGATTCACCCCCGGCCAGTACGCGCTGGGTCTGATCGTCATCCCGGTCGACAACCGCGAGCACGTCGGCTTCGGCCGCGCGCTGGCGCGGGGCCTGCTGATCGCCCTTGTTATTCCGCCGCTGTTCACCGACACCGATCTGCGCGGCCTGCACGACCGGCTGACCATGACCGCAGTGGTGCGGCGGTAGTTCGTCGAGGTCAGCGCCTGCGGACGGTGCGCTGCATACCCCGCATTTTTGCGGCGTTGGGCATCGGTCCCTTGGGCATCGCCGCCGGACCGACCTTGCTGCCCAGCGCGGCCAGCCGCGACTCCAGTGCATCCATCTGCTTGACGGTGATGTTGGCGGGCAGCTTCGTCAGATGACGCTCCAGCTTGCCCAGCGGGACCTCGCCCTCGCCGTTGCCGATCACGATGTCGTAGATCGGGGTCTCGCCGATGAGCCGCGCTGTACGCTTCTTCTCCTGCGCCAGTAGCGGTTTGACCCGCGCCGCGGAACCCTCGCCGACGAAGATCACGCCCGGCCTGCCGATCACCCGATGCACCGCGTCGAGATGGCCGGTGGCCGCTACGCCCGGCGTCACCCGCCATTTCCCGCGCAGGTTCTCCAACGCCCATGCGGCCGCGCCTGCCTGTCCCTCGGCCTTGCGGTAGACCGACTTCTGGGCCCGTCTCGCGAAGATGACGAACGCCACCAGCGCGCCGAGCACGACGCCGAGGGGGATCAGCGTGATCATCGTGATCCCGCCCGCGAAGATGCCCGCCACCACCGAAGCGGCCACGATCAGCACGAACGCGCCGATCATGTAGGGCAGGAGGCGCTTGTCCTCCTGGCGCTGGATCTTGAACGCTTGCCACAGCTGACCGCGGCGCTGCTTGGACGCCTCTTTACGGGTGGCCTTCGCCTCGGCCTTCGCGGCCTTCAACTCGGCTTTGTTGCGGGTCTTCGCCATCAGATCAGGATACGGGTGGCTGCGAGACCCTCGAGCCCGCTGCCTGCGAATAGAGCCGACCCGCTCGATACGACGATCGCACCAGCGGTCCGGCGAGCACACCCGCGAACCCGAGCTCCTCGGCGAATGCCGCGTGCTCGACGAACTCGTCGGGATGAACCCACCGCTCGACGGGATGGTGACGCGCCGACGGCCGCAGGTACTGCGTGATCGTGACGATGTCGCAGCCGGCGTCGAGCAGGTCCGTCAACGCCGTCCGCACCTCGTCGGTCGTCTCACCCATGCCGAGGATCAGGTTGCTCTTCGTCACGAGGCCGTAGTCGCGTGCCGCGGTGAGCACCGCGAGGCTGCGGTCGTAGCGGAACGCCGGCCGGATGCGCTTGAAGATCCGCGGCACCGTTTCGACGTTGTGCGCCAACACTTCCGGGCGCGACTCGAAGACCTGCTCGAGCAACGCGGGCTCGCCGTTGAAGTCCGGGATCAACAGCTCGACGCCGGTGTTCGGGTTGAGCTTCTTGATGTAGCGCACGGTTTCGGCGTAGAGCCAGGCGCCGCCGTCGGGCAGGTCGTCACGGGCCACCCCGGTCACCGTGGCGTACCGAAGCCCCATCGACGCGACGCTCTCGGCGACCCGGCGCGGCTCGTCGCGGTCGAGTTCGGTCGGCTTACCCGTGTCGATCTGGCAGAAGTCGCACCTGCGGGTGCACTGCTCGCCGCCGATCAGGAACGTCGCCTCCCGGTCCTCCCAGCACTCGTAGATGTTGGGGCAACCGGCTTCCTCGCAGACGGTGTGCAAACCCTCGCGGCGGACAAGGTTCTTGAGCTGTGTGTACTCCGGCCCGGTCTTCATCCGGGTCTTGATCCACGGCGGCTTGCGCTCGATCGGGGTCTCCGCGTTGCGGACCTCCAGGCGCAGCAGCTTGCGGCCTTCTGGAACGACAGTCACGAGGTCAACGCTACTCGCAGGCGGCCGTCGAGCGCGTCACACACGGCACTCGTCACACGGTCGGCGACGTCGTCGACACCGACGTGGCGTCCCAGTTCGGCCGTCAGCGACGTGACCCCGGCGTCGGAGATCCCGCACGGCACGATCGACGAGAACGCATTCAGGTCACAATCGCAGTTCAGCGCGAACCCGTGCAGGGTCGTCGCCCGCGAGACGCGCACCCCGATCGCGCCGACCTTGCGGGCCGGACCCGTTGCGTCCGCAGGCACCCACACGCCCGAGCGGCCCTCCACCCGACCGGTACGCAACCCGAACTCGGCGCACACGTGAATCAACGACTCTTCAAGGCGCCGAACAAAATTCACCACATCGAGCGGTTCGGCGAGCCCGATGATCGGATAGCCGACCAGCTGACCGGGTCCGTGCCACGTGATCTTTCCGCCGCGGTCGGTGTCGATGACGGGAGTGCCGTCCAGCGGACGCTCCTCGGGCAGCGTGCGTCGTCCTGCCGTGTACACCGACGGATGCTCCAGCAGCAGCAGCGTGTCGGGGCCGCCGGCGACGCGCGCATCGGCGGTTTCGCGCTGCAGCGCCCACGCGTCGGAGTAGTCGACGGTGCCCAGGCGCCGCACCTCGATCGGTGCCGTCGCCGACCGGATTGAGCTCACGATTCGACGGTACTCGTGGCGTAGGCCAACGCCTCGCCGACGGTGTTGTGGCGGAACTCGTAGCCTGCGCGCTCGAGCGCCGCCGGGATGGCCCGCTGCCCGCCGAGCAGGCCCTCCTCGGCGAACTCGCCGAGCAGCGTCTTGAGCGCAAACCCCGGCACCATCAACGGCGTCGGCCGTTTCACCACCCGGCCCAGCGCCGCGGTGAACTCGGCGTTCGTCACCGGTGCCGGTCCGGTGAAGTTCACCGGGCCGGACACCTCGTCGCGGAAGATCGCGTACAGCAGCGCGCGCACCTGGTCCTCGAGGCTGATCCACGGCATGTACTGGCGCCCGCTGCCCAGTCGCGCCCCGAGGCCGAGCGAAAACAGCGGCCGCAGCCTGCCGAGTATCCCGCCGCCCGGCGACAGCACCAGGCCGGTGCGCGTCAGCACGACCCGCGCGCCTGCGTGCTGGGCAGGCGCCGTCGCGGCTTCCCAGTCACGGCACAGTTGCGCCAGGAAACCGCGGCCCTGCGGGGCGGTCTCGTCGGCGATCCGGTTGCCGGTGTCGCCGTAGTAGCCGACGGCGCTGGCGTTGACCAGAACGCCGACCCCGGCTTCGGCGACAGCTTCGGACAACACCTCGGTGGGGTCGATCCGGCTGTCGCGCAGGCTCTGCTTGAACGCGCCCGACCACCGCCTGGCGCCGACGTTGACGCCGCACATGTTGACCGCCGCGTCCACCCCACGCAGCGCGCCCGCGTCGAACTCGCCGGTGTCCGGATCCCAGAACAGCTCATCGGACGTCGCCGGTGTCCGGCGCACGATGCGCAGCACCCGATGGTCGGTCGCACGCAGCGCGTAGACCAGAGCCGAGCCGATCAACCCCGACGACCCGGCAATCGCAACGGTGGCCACTGGCTCTACAGCCCCAGGTCGGCCTCGAACGCACCCTCTTCGAGCCGACGCTTGATCGTGGTCACGAAGCGGCCCGCGTCGGCGCCGTCGATCAGCCTGTGGTCGTACGTCAACGGCAGGTAGCTGACGGAGCGAACGCCGATCGACTCGTTGCCGCTCTCGTCGACGACGACCCGGGGCCGCTTGACGATCGCGCCGGTACCGAGCATCGCCGCCTGCGGCGGCACCAGGATCGGGGTGTCGAACAGCGCGCCCTGGCTGCCGATGTTGGTGATCGTGAACGTGCCGCCGGACAGTTCGTCGGGCTTGAGGTTGCCCGACCGTGCCCGCGCCGCGATGTCGGCGATCGCCCGCGCCAGACCTGCCAGCGACAGGTCGCCGGCGTTGTGGATGACCGGAGACAGCAGACCCTGCTCGGTGTCCACCGCGAAGCCCAGGTGCTCGGCGTCGTAGTAGGTGATCTGCTTGCTGTCCTCGTCGTAGCTGGCGTTGATGTTCGGGTGCGCCTTGAGTGCGTCGACCACCGCGACCGCGAAGAACGGCAGGAAGGTCAGATTGACGCCTTCGCGTTCGGCGAAGCTCTTCTTGGCCTTGGCGCGCAGCGACACGATCTTGGTCAGGTCCACCTCGTGCACCTGGGTGAGCTGCGCCGTGGTCTGCAGCGACTCCCGGGTCTTCTTCGCGGTGATCTGACGGATGCGGTTCGCCTTCTGCGTGGTGCCGCGCAGATGCGCCAGCGCGC
>DATEIG010000766.1:0-3097 GCA_035279185.1 Mycobacterium sp. | reverse complement strand
CTCGGCACGAACCGACCGGCCCGACCGCTCGACGACCTTGAGGACCGCGTCGGTCCGCTGCTGAAGGATCCGCCGCTGCACCTCGCGAAGCGCGGGAAGACGCGCACAGGCGATGAAACGTTCGTAGCGCGAGATCAGCTGTTCGCTGACCTGAGTATCGGGAGTGTCGCCCACGCATGCATCGTCGCCGACGAGAAGGTCGACCAACACGTCCACGGTCGCCTCGGCCGCGCGCCGCCGCCGCGACAGGCCCGCGACCCGCTCGCGCAACTGCTGCGCCTCGATCGCGCCGACATGTTCGACTGCCTTGACGATCAGGTCGTCGAGCGAGGAGAAGTAGTACGTCGTCGCCGCAAGAGGCAGCCCGGCGCGACGCGCGACAGCGCGATGACGGACCGCGTCGAAGCCGCCTTCACACAGCAGTTCCGCCGCGGCCGTGACGAGCGCGTACTTCCTGCGTACGCCCTTCGGAGTCACCGCTGCGGTCATGGCTTGCATGCTGCCAGTCGGCACGAGCGGAGATGACTCTTTCCGCTAAAGCTAACCCTTTACACAGGAAGTCGGCACGCCACGGCTTTTGGATGCATTGCCCGAACACCGTTTGCGGGAAGGCCAACCGCCAGTGGCATGATGGCGCGCATGCCAGAACTGAGCCGCCGGGTGATGCTGCGCCTCGGTGTCAGTGCGGCCGCAGGCGCCGCAGGCGCCTTCGCGTTCGGCGCGCTGCGCGAAGCGGGTCCCACCGTTGCGGGTCCGTCCGTCGACATGACGAGCGCTGGGACCCCACTCGCCCCGTTGGCACCACCCGCCCCGCTGGAGCCTGCGCCCACGGCGGCGCCGACGTACGCGAACGGGTCGTTCGTGTCCGCCGCACGCGGTGGCATCGACACCAATTGGGCGATCGCGCGTCCGCCGGGTCAGACACAGCCACTGCGACCGGTCATCGCGCTGCACGGCAAGGGCGCCGACGCGGCGCAGGTGATGGCCGGTGGCGTCGAGCAGGGGCTCGCGCAAGCCGTCGATGCGGGCCTGCCCCCTTTCGCGGTGGTCGCCGTCGACGGCGGAGGCGGCTACTGGCACAAGCGCGCGGACGGCGATGACTCCGGTGCGATGGTGCTCGACGAGCTCATCCCCATGCTGGCCTCGCAGGATCTCGACACGTCGCGGGTCGCGTTCCTCGGCTGGTCGATGGGCGGCTACGGGGCGCTGCTGCTGGGCGGCAGGCTCGGGCCTGCGCGGACGGCCGCGATCTGTGCGGTCAGCCCGGCGCTGTGGACATCGTCGGGTGCGGCGGCCCCCGGAGCGTTCGACGGGGCCGACGACTACGCCGCGAACAGCGTATGGGGAATGCCCGCGCTCGCGTCGATTCCGATCCGAATCGATTGCGGCAACAGCGATCCGTTCTATTCGGCGACCCAACAGTTCATCGCACAGCTGCCGACCCCGCCGTCGGGCGGCTTCTCGCCGGGCGGACACGACGGCGGATTCTGGAGCTCGCAGCTGCCCGCCGAGCTGGCGTGGATCGGCCCACTGCTGACGGCCTGACTCAGACGCTGATCCGGCCCTCGGCCGCGGCCAGCCCGATGTCGCCGCGAAAATGGCTGCCGGGCAACTTGATCGACTTGACCAAGCGATACGCGTCTTCGCGCGCGGCGGCCAGGTCGGGTCCGGTGCCGACCACCGAGAGCACCCGGCCGCCCGAGGAGACGACGGCACCGTCGTCGCGGCGGGCCGTGCCCGCGTGCAGTACGCCGTCGGCCTCCGCGCCCGTGATCACGTCGCCGACCCGCGGCCGCCCCGGGTAGTTCTCGGCGGCCAGCACGACGGTGACCGCGGCCCCGTCGCGCCAGCGCAGCGGCGGCTGCTCGGCGAGGTGTCCGGTCGCCGCGGCGTACAGCAACTGACCAAGCGGTGAATCGAGCAGCGCGAGCACCGATTGCGTCTCGGGATCACCGAAGCGGCAATTGAATTCGACGACCGCGGGCCCCTGCGAGGTGATGGCGAGGCCGGCGTAAAGCAGACCCGAGAACGAGCTGTCTCGCCTGACCAGTTCCGCGGCAACGGGTTTCACGATCTCGTCGACGATGCGGTCGGCCACGTCGGCAGGCAGCCACGCCAGCGGCGCGTAGGCACCCATGCCGCCGGTGTTCGGACCGGTGTCGCCGTCGCCGACACGTTTGAAGTCCTGCGCGGCCAGCAGCGGCACCACGGTCTCGCCGTCGACGACGCAGAACAGCGACACCTCCGGCCCGTCGAGGAACGACTCGAGCAGCACCGGATGACCCGCGTCCAACAGACCGGCCGCATGCGCTCTCGCGGCCTCCCGGTCAGTCGTCACGACCACACCCTTGCCCGCAGCCAGTCCGTCGTCTTTCACCACCCACGCCGCCTGGCCACCGGAAGGCCCGAACCGGTCCAGCGCCGCATCGAGGTGAGCGGGGTTGTCGACGATCTCGCTGGTGGCCGTCCGCACGCCGGCCGCCGACATCACGTCCTTGGCGAACGACTTCGAGCCTTCGATCCGCGCGGCCTCCTTCGTCGGCCCGAAGCAGGCGATGCCTGCCGCGCGCACGGCGTCCGCAACTCCGACGACCAACGGGACTTCGGGACCGATGACCACGAGGTCGGCGCCGATCTTCTGCGCCAGGGCCGTCACGGCATCGCCGGAGGTGAGGTCGACCTCGTACTGGTCGGCGATCGCGGCGGTACCGGCATTGCCCGGCGCGACGGCGAGTCCGTCCACCTCGGGGTCTCTGCGCAACGCCAGCAGCAACGCATGTTCACGGGCGCCGGATCCGATCACCAGGACTCGCACAAGTGCCAACACTAACGCCTGGCCTACCAAATCCCCGGCCATACAGTTGACAGCTCAGTGTATGGTCGAGAAATGGCAACGACGCAGGCCTGTCCGTTCGGCCCCGGATACGACTTCACCAACCCCGACATCCTCGAGCGAGGCATCCCGGTGACCGAGTGCGCCGAACTCCGCAGGACCGCCCTGGTGTGGTGGAACGAACAACCCGAGTCGATCTTCGACGACGGCGGCTACTGGGTGATCAGCCGCCACGAGGACATCAAGGCGATCTCCCGTGACGGC
>DATEIG010000765.1:0-8621 GCA_035279185.1 Mycobacterium sp. | reverse complement strand
CGAGATCCGGGCTCGCGCAGCCGAACTCGGCCTGGACCTGTCGGCAGCGGTGGTGCTCGACCCCCAAACCAGCGACCTGTGCGACAAGTTCGCCGAACAGTACGCCGAGTTGCGCAAGCACAGGGGCGTCACGGTGGAGCAGGCCCGCGAGATCATCCACGACGTCTCGTACTTCGGCACCATGCTGGTGCACAACGACATGGTGGACGGCATGGTGTCGGGGGCCCGCCACACCACCGCCCACACCGTGCGTCCCTCGTTCGAGATCATCAAGACGCTGCCCGACGTATCGACCGTGTCGAGCATCTTCCTGATGTGCTTGTCCGACCGGGTGCTCGCTTACGGCGACTGCGCGATCGTGCCGGATCCGACGTCGGAACAGCTCGCCGACATCGCCGTGTCGTCAGCGCGCACCGCCGCGCGGTTCGGCATCGACCCGAGGGTGGCCATGCTGTCGTATTCGACGGGGACCAGCGGTACCGGAGTCGAGGTCGACAAAGTCAGGGCGGCAACGGAACTCGTGCGTCAGCGGGAGCCCGACCTGTTGGTGGACGGCCCCATCCAGTACGACGCGGCCGTCGATCCGACGACGGCGGCGAGCAAGATGCCGGACTCGAAGGTGGCGGGCCGGGCGACGGTGCTGATCTTCCCCGACCTCAACACCGGCAACAACACCTACAAGGCGGTGCAGCGCAGTGCGGGTGCGATCGCGATCGGTCCCGTGCTCCAGGGCCTGAAGAAACCGGTCAACGACCTGTCGCGGGGCGCGCTGATCGAAGACATCGTCAACACGGTGGCCATCACCGCGATCCAGGCGCAGACGCAATGACCGTCCTCGTGCTCAACTCCGGCTCGTCATCGCTGAAATACGCGGTGGTCGAACCAGATTCGGGAGAGGTCACCGCTGAGGGCATCGTCGAGCGGATCGGCGACGGTGAGGTGCCCGACCACGCCGCGGCCATGCGGGTCGCCTTCGACGACCTGTCCGACCACATGGACGGCATCACCGCCGTCGGCCATCGCGTCGTGCACGGTGGACCCGACCTGTACCGGCCGACGCTCGTCGACGACGAGGTCATCGCCCAGCTGGAAGAACTGGCCCCGCTGGCGCCGCTGCACAATCCGCCCGCCGTGCTCGGCATCAGGGTCGCCAGGGACGCGCTGCCGGACCTGCCGCACGTCGCAGTCTTCGACACGGCGTTCTTCCACGACCTCCCGCCTGCCGCCGCGACCTACGCGATCGACCGGGAACTCGCGCAGCAGTGGCGGATTCGGCGGTACGGGTTCCACGGCACATCACATCAGTTCGTCAGCGAACAGGCTGCGGAGTTCCTCGGCACGCCGACGACCTCGCTCAACCAGATCGTGTTGCACCTGGGCAACGGCGCGTCCGCGTCGGCGATCGCCGGGGGCAGGCCCGTCGACACGTCGATGGGTCTCACGCCGATGGAGGGCCTGGTGATGGGCACCAGGGCGGGTGACATCGACCCCGGCGTCCTCACGTATCTGGCGCGCACCGCGAAGATGAGCATCGAGGACATCGAGACGATGCTCAACAAGCGCTCCGGTGTGCTCGGCCTCGGCGGCTCGATCGACTTCCGCGTGCTGCACAAGAGCATCGAATCGGGCGATGCGGCAGCGCAGTTGGCCTACGACGTCTACATCCACCGGCTGCGTAAGTACATCGGCGCGTACATGGCGATACTGGGCCGCACCGACGTCATCACGTTCACCGCGGGGGTGGGGGAGAACGACGCGACGGTCCGGTGGGATGCGATGGCGGACCTCGGCGGTCTCGGCATCGAACTCGACGCGGACCGCAACCGCAGCGGCGAGAAGGGTGCGCGCCGCATCTCGACGGATGGGTCGCAGACAGCGGTGCTAGTTGTTCCGACCGATGAGGAACTGGCGATCGCCCGCGCCTGCGTCGACATCGTCGGGAGCTGAGAGGGTTTCGTCGAGCGGCAGGCTGCCGTCGGGGTCGCAGATCCTCAGCAGGCGGCACAGTTGCGGATTGGCGCGCAGCACCCAGCGCGCGTCGTATTGGCAACAGATCACGTTGATGTTGTGCAGAGCGGCGAAACCCGCGGTGCCGAAGAACTCGACGAGGCGGAGGTCGACGTCCAGTTCGGTCGACCCGACAATGCGGCCCTCGACATAGCGGGCGAGTGCTCGGCCGTTGGTCGCGTCGACCTCACCGAGGACGGTGACCACCAGTCCGGACGGCGGCCGCCGAAACGCGGAGAACGTCGCGCGGCCGCACCGCTCCTCGCGCTTGCCGGTTCCCGGTTCGATGCGAAGAACCCTGTTGGTCACGAAATCAGTCATGGCTACCCTCCTCAACCCGGCTTCGAGGTCCCGAAGGCGGCTGCGAGTTCAACCTGAGGTGAACGGTACTACGGAATCCGCGGGCGGGGGAGAGGTATTTCCGTAGCGATTTAGCCTGCTTGACCTGCGGTTGCGTCAATACCGCTTCGCGCGGCCTAGTGCAATTTTCGCTTTTCGGCTACTGATTTCGTATCCGTGCCTTTTGTGAGCCGTAGAGCCAGCAGGATGTCGAAGAACGTGATGAACAGACCCCACCAATACATCCACTTCAGCGACGGGTCGGGCTGCGATGCGAAGTATCCGATCAGGAAGATCGGCCCGACGATGCCGAAGACGAACATCATGCCCTGGAACGCCAGGTAGCGCTTGAACGTCTCCACGCGCCGAGTCTAAAAGGCCCTCGTCACTACCCGCGAAATAGCATTCCCGGTTGTGATCTCGCGGTAATCACGACCACCCGTGCTATCTCGCGGGGTCCTGAGTGCCGCCGCCGACTCTAGAAGGTGCTCGTCGGGCGCACGCTGTTGGCGAGGTCGACCAGCGCGTAGCGGTGCGCCTGCGTCGGAGCCACCCTCGCCAGCCCCCGCAGCGACGCTTCCACGCCGAGTTGCAGGCCGTGCTCGGTGAACGGGAATCCGAGAATGTGGTTGGTGCTCGCACTGTTGTCGGCCAACCAGTCCATCGCGGTGCCGAGCACGAGCGCACGGATCTGCAGCACCCGCGGTTCGGTGTCGGGCAGTGCCTCGACGCGGCGGGCGGCGTCGCGGATGTGCTGTTCGGTGATCTCGTTCATCGAACGGCCCGACAGCAGCGTCACCGCGCTGGTGAGCCGTGCCGTCGTGAAATGCCGTGAGGTGGCGGGGACTTGGTCGAGGGTCTTGACGGCGGCGTCGCGGTCGCCGGCGGCCGACTGCGCCCTGGCCAGGCCGAAGCCCGCCGAGATGATGCCGTTGTCGGTGCACCACACGGTGTTGTAGAACGTGCGCTCGTCGGCGGTGCCCGCCAGCTCGGCGGTGGCCGCCAACGCCAGCTTCGGCGCCAACTCGCCGGGCAGCGTGTCCAGTACCTCAGCGAAATGCTTAGTGGCCGAGGCGTAGTCGGCCGTCAGCACCTCCGACACGGCACGGAACCAGGTGAGCCGCCACTGCTGGGCGATGTCGCGACTCGAGGCCTTCCAGCCGACCCGGCCCGCCAGTTCGTCGAGCTTGCGGGTGGCCTTGGCGACGTCGCCGAGGTCGAGCAGCGCGCGCACCTCCATCAACGGCAACTCGACCGACTCGGACAGGTCGATGCCTTCGGAGTCCAACGCGCCGTGGCGGGCCGCGCGCAGCTGGTCGAGTGTCTGCACCGGCTGGCTCAGAACGCTCGCCGACAGCACCGGTGCGCCGACGTCGGTCGGATCGACCAGCGGTACCGGTAACGCCCTCACGATCTCCTGGGCGGTCAGCTTCTCCGAATGCACCTGCCCGTCTAGGTACACGTCGGTGTGCGCGACGAGCAGGTCGATGCCGAACGTCGACCGCGTCGGGCTGAACACCGTCGACAGACCGGGCCGCGGCGACCCGGAGTCGTGGGCGACGACCTCGCGCAGCACACCGAGCAGCTGGCTCGTCATCACCTCGGCGCTGCTGAACCTGCGGCGCGGATCGGGGTCGATGGCCCGCCGCAGCAGCCTCGCGAACGAGTCGTATT
The DNA here is from genome assembly GCA_035279185.1 of Mycobacterium sp. GTDB lineage: Bacteria > Actinomycetota > Actinomycetes > Mycobacteriales > Mycobacteriaceae > Mycobacterium. The sequence continues at coordinate 4,601 of DATEIG010000765.1, read as the reverse complement.
CGGCGAGCACGGGATCGTCTTCCGGCAGACCGTCGACGAAGCGACCCCTGCGGGTGCGCAGGTTCAGCGTCAACGCCGCCAGTGTCCGCCCGACGGTGTAGATGTCGGACGCCACGGTCGGGCCGGTCCTGACGATCTCGGGAGCCTGGTAACCCGGTGTGCCGTACAGGTATCCGAACGAGTTGATCCGGGACACCGCGCCGAGGTCGATCAGCTTCAGCTGGTCCTCGGTGATCATGATGTTCTCGGGTTTGAGGTCGTTGTAGGCCAGCCCGATCGAGTGCAGATAGCCCAGCGCGGGCAGGATCTCCAGCATGTAGCCGATGGCCTCGGCGACCGGCAGCTTCTCGGTCCTGGCCTGCTTGAGCGACTTGCCGCCGACGTACTCCATCACGATGTAGCCGACGGGGTTGCCGTGCTGATCGGGGTGCTCGACGAAGTTGTAGATCTTGACGATCCCCGGATGCGTCACCTCGGCGAGGAACTGCCGTTCGGCCATCGCGATCTTCTGCGCCTCGGCGTCGCCGGAATGCACGAGGCCTTTCAGCACGACCGGACGTTCGTTGACGTTGTGGTCGAACGCCAGATACACCCAGCCGAGGCCGCCGTGTGCGATGCAGCCCTTGATCTCGTACTGGTCGGCGACCATGTCGCCCGAAACCAGCTGCGGCAGGAACGAATACGCGCTTCCGCAGTGCGGGCACCAGCCTTCCGACAGCGCCCTGCCGTCGGACGACGACCGGCCGACGGGCTTGCCGCAGTTCCAGCAGAACCGTTTCGACTCGGCCACAACGGGATTGGTCATCAACGCCGACAGCGGATCGATCTCGCGCACCCGCGGGATCTCGACCAGCCCGCCGCCGAGGCGTCGGGTCGGCGACAACGCGCGCGTCATCGTCGTCGAATCCTCTGGCTCGGTCTCGGCCGTGCCGACCGACATCCCGTCCGAGTCGTCGAAGTTCGGCCGGAACACGGCCTGGGTGGCCATCGGCCGCATCGTCGACATCGAGTCCATGTCGAGGTCTTCCAGGGCCGCCGGTTGCGTTCCGGGACCCTCGAATTCCTCGTCTTCTGCCGTCGACATCAGTCCGAATACCTCGGCACAGGCGGTGCGGGCGGCGGGCCGAGCACCGTCAACCACTTGCGGTACAACGTGCTCCACGTCCCGTCGCGGCGTATGCGGTCCAGCGTGCCGTTCACGAAGCGGACCAACCCGGTGTTCTTCAGGTTGACGCCGATGCCGTACGGCTCCTCGTTCATGCTCGGCCCGACGATGTGCAGATACGGGTCCTGGGCCACCAGACCGGCGAGTATCGAGTCGTCGGTGCTGACCGCATCGACCTGGCGCTGCTGCAGCGCCACCAGGCAGTCGGCCCACGTGACGACCTGGATCACGATCGGCGACGGGTTGATCTCCTGGATCCGCTGCAGCGACGTGGTGCCCTTGACCGCGCAGACCCGCTTGCCCGACAGGTCACTGGCGGCAGAGATCGTCGAATCGCGCGGCGCCAGAATACGTTGGTTGGCAACGAGATACACCGTCGAGAAGTTGACCAGTTTCTTGCGCTCGCAGGTGATGCTCATGGTCTTGACGACGATGTCGACCTGGTTGTTCTGCAGCGCGGTGACGCGGTCGGCCGATGACAGGATGCGGTACTCGACCTGCGACGGCGTGCCGAAGATGTCGCGCGCCACCTCGCCTGCGATGTCGACGTCGAACCCGGTGATCTCGCCGGTGATCGGGTCGCGGAAGCTGAACAGGTTGCTGCCGATGTCGAGGCCGACGATGAGCCGCCCGCGGCCCTTGATGTTCTCGACGGCCTCCTCGGCGTCCGCACTGTTGGAGAACGGACGCAGGCTCGCGGTGAGGTCGCACTCGTCGTCGGTGTTCTCGGGCACCGGTACCAGTTCCGGCGGCAGCTCCTCCATCCCGGCGGGGGTCGGCGGCGGCAGGGTCAGGCTCGGCGTCGGCGTCACCCCGTCGGCGCGGCCGCAACCGGCGAGCACCGTCAACGCGGCGAGCAGGAGGCAGAACACCCGCAGCTTCATGGCTGTCTCTTCTTCGCTTCAGCGTCCCCCGCAAGCGGGCGGTACCCCCACATCATCGGTACTCACTCAGCCTCGGCCAGAGCCCCAACGACACCGCGATCGCGGCGACCACCGACAGCACCGCGGCGCCGACGGTCGCCCCCGACAGCACCCGCCGGGCGTTGAGGATGTCGCTGCGCAGCTGCTCGCGACTCTCGGCGATGCCCTTGTTGAGCGCCTCGTCGAGCCGGTCGAAGGCGGGCGTCGAATCGTCCTCGCCGCGTCCGAGCGCGACCTGCGTCGCCGCCTGGTAGTTGCCGACGGCGATGTAGGAGCTGATCCGGTCGTCGGCCGCGCGCCAGCGGCGCAACAGCTGTTCGGCGTCGGACAGGTCGCCCTTGTCGATGGCGTCCTCACGCCCGAGATATTCGGAGAGTTGCTGCTGCATGGTGTCGATGCGTTGGTAGTAGGACTGCTTGCGGACGCTCTCGTCGCCGCGCCGGATCAGTGACAGTGTCTCGTCGGCGCGCGCCTGCTGGGCCGTGATGGCCAGGGTCGTCACGGTTTTCAGCGATTCGGCGGCGGTGTTCTTCGCGCTGCGGCTGTCGAAGGTGGAGATCACCAGTGCGGTGAACACCCAGATCAGCATGATCAGCACGGCCATCCCGCCCGCCACGAAGCCGATGTTGACGCGGCGCCTGGTTCGGCGGGCCAGCCACCGATTGGCGAACGCGCCGAACAGCAGCGTCGCGAGCACCACGAGGATCACCGGCGCGGGGATGCGCGTCGACGCCGTGGTCTCCCTGTCGACGCGCGCCGAGGTCTCCTCGTAGAGCCGCTGCGCGTCGGGCAGCATCGTCTGCTGCATGAGCGCCGACGCCTCCGACAGGTACGACGAGCCGACCGGATTGCCCGCCCGGTTGTTGGTGCGCGCCGTCTCGACGAGCCCGGTGTAGACGGCGAGGTTGGCGTTGATGCGGCCGAGCAGCTGGACCAACGTCTCGTCGGTCAACCCGCTGGACGCCCGCGTGACGGCGTTGGCGGCGTCGGTGATCGCCTGTTCGTAGCGCTGACGGACGTCGCGCGGCTCGGCACCCGCGATGAACGCCGTCGCCGCGGCGGCGTCGGCGACCGACAGCGTCGTGTACAGCTGGCCTGCCGCGAACGCCAGCGGCTCGGTGTGGTCGAGGACCGTCGTCAGTGCCTGCTGGCGGTCGTTGACGGTGGTGGAGGTGGCGAACGCGCTGGCGATCACCAGCGCCGACAGCACGATGCCGATCGTGAGGATGCGGCCAGGCGTCGTCCAGAGGAACCACCAGCGTGGGTGCGCTGGTGTGGTCGGCGACCGCGATGCGAGCGGCTCGGTCGACGGGTGCGCCAGCTCCACGGTCACCGGTGCGCGGACCTCATCTTTTTCGCCACTTTCCAACTGCTGCTACGACCAACTCCGACTCTATAAAAGAATTCTAAGAGTTAATCGAGTGACGTGTGGGCATTCGGGGTGTGGCTTTCCCCAGTTCTGCCAACAGCTCAGCGGTGGCGCGGCGAACGGCGTGGCCGCGCTCAGTCATGCAGCGCTCGACGAATCTCGGCGTCCGCCATCTGCCGAGCACCGGGTTCAACGATGATGAGCGGATCAGCGAATGAATCCCGTCGGGGTTGCCGCGGCGCATCAACCGCTGGGGTGAAGGTGACAGCCGGCTCCGAGGAGACGTCATGCGCGCTGCAGTCCTGACCGCCTACAACAGTCCGTTGGAGATTCACGAACTCCCCGACCCCACGCTCGGTCCCGGCGAGGTCCTGATTCGGGTCGAAGCAACTGCGGTCAACCCGCTCGATGTCAAGATCCGCCGCGGTGAGGGCGCACCTTCCCCCTCGGCGAGGTCAACAACGCCTACGCGCTCGTCGAGAGCAGCACCTCCACCGGAAAAGTCATCGTGTTGCCGAACTACTGACCGTGGCCGAATCACACCGACGCACGAAGAAGGGCACTCCTGTGAACTGGAACAAAACCGACACCGCGGTGGTATTCATCGATCCGCAGAACGACGTTCTGAGTCCAACCGGAATCAACTGGGCGGCAACCGGAGCCAGTGTCACCGAGAACGACACGGTCGCGCACATGCTCGCCATCTTCGAAGCCGCTCACAACTCGTCGTTTCCGATGTTCATCTCACCGCACTACTTCTATCCCACCGATCACCGCTGGTTGTTCAACGGTGCACTGGAAGCAGACGAACTGCGGACCGGCACCTTCGACCGACGGGGTCCACTGAACCTGGACGGACTCGTCGGTTCCGGAGCCGACTGGCTCGACGAGTTCAAGCCCTACATCGAGGACCCGCGCACCGTTGTGGTCAGCCCGCACAAGGTCTTCGGGTCACAGACCAACGACCTCGTTCTGCAACTCCGGAAGCGACGCATCAACAAGGTGCTCCTGGGCGGGATGCTCGCCAACATGTGCGTCGAATCGCACCTCCGCGACCTCCTCGAGCAAGGCTTTGAGGTCTATGTCGTCCGCGACGCCATCGCTGGCCCCCGCCACCCCGAATGGGGCGACGGCTACCAGGCCG
>DATEIG010000764.1:0-5750 GCA_035279185.1 Mycobacterium sp. | reverse complement strand
CGACCAGGTCGCGTTGGCCGCGCAGACAGAGATGCAGCAGGTGCAGAAGCTCATCGAGCAGGGCGACTGGGACGCCGCCCAGGACAGGCTGACGACCATCACCTCGACGGTGCAGACCGTCGAGGACCCGCAACGGCAGCGCAATCTGCAGCAGCAGTTGAACGATCTGACGGCCAAGGTGGAGACGCGGGATGTGAATGCGACGGCGCCGCCGCTGCCCGACGCGTCGATCGTGCCGAACGTCTCGATCCCGAACCCGCAGGGCCCGATCTCGTTGCCGCCGCTGCCGCAGCTGCCACCGTCTGTGCCGGGGATCCCGTTGCCGGACATCTCGCTGCCGCAGGTGCCGCTGCCGTCGATACCGCAGCTGCCGATTCCGGGACCCGGTGTGCCACCGGATATTTCGTTGCCGGACCTGCCGTCGCTGCCTCTTCCGAAGCCGCCCGTCGACCTGCCGAAGCCGCCGGTCGACGTGCCGAAGCCTCAGGTTCCGGACCCACCGACGATCGAGCTGCCGAAGCCGATCGAGCCGCAGAAGCCGGTCGAACCGCAGAAACCGATCGAGCCGCCGAAGCCGATCGAGCAGCCCAAGCCTGCGGATCAACCGAAGCCGCTGATACCGGAGATCCTGCCGCAGCCGAAGCCGGCACCCGAGCCCGAAGCTCCCGTGCAGGACGCCCCCGCGCCCAAGGCACCGCCTGCGCTGGCGCCCGCGCCAGCGCCGAAGAACGACACCCCGTCGACGACGATCTGGCCCATGCCAGGTGAGAAGCCCGGCCGAGGAAACGGCAATGGCAACGGGAACGGGAACTAGAAAATCAGCTGTCAGCGATAGCCGTCGGATTCCGACGTCGCCTCGTTGAGCGAAGCATCGGCGTACCCGCGGCAGTAATCCCAGGTCACGTACGCATCAGGCTCGGGATCGTAGGCGGGCTCATGCGGGCGCACGGTGCCGTCGACCAGCAGCTGCAGCAGGTTGGCCCGCAGCATGTCCCAATCGTGGTAGTGATCCTGCTGGCACTCGTCGCAACACACGACGAGACCGCGAATTCCCTTGTGCGCCAACAACGCTTCATAAACCGCGAGATCGGCCAGGTCGGCCTCCACCGCTGTGCGCTCCTGCGCGTCGAGCGGCTGGCCGGGCTCGAGCGCGTCCAGCGCGCCAGAAGGATCGCTCGGGTCATCGGCGAACGGATCCGGCGGCAAACCAGGCGGCAGGTGGTCTCGCACGGTTCCACATTACGCAGCGGTGCTGGTATCGCGCCAGCGGTTGGGCGGCTCGCCCGGGTTCCCTCCGACCCCGTGTGCGGCCGGTTCTGTCCGCGTATGCCGATAAGATAGTTGTTTAGCTCCCCGCCGATGGAGGCTGTAACCCATGTCGATCGCTGAAAGCGACATCCCACTCGCCGTACCGGTGCCGACCGGCGGCGACGACCCCACGAAGATCGCCATGCTGGGGCTGACCTTCGACGACGTGCTGCTGCTTCCCGCCGCCTCCGATGTGGTCCCCGCCACCGCCGACACGTCCAGCCAGCTCACCCGTCGCATCCGCCTGAAGGTGCCGCTGGTCAGTTCGGCGATGGACACCGTCACCGAGTCCCGGATGGCGATCGCGATGGCCCGCGCAGGCGGTATGGGCGTGCTGCACCGCAACCTTCCTGTCGCAGAGCAGGCGGGCCAGGTCGAGACCGTGAAGCGGTCCGAAGCGGGCATGGTCACCGACCCGGTCACCTGTTCTCCGGAGAACACGCTGGCCGAGGTCGACGCGATGTGCGCGCGGTTCCGGATCTCGGGCCTTCCGGTCGTCGACCAATCCGGTGCGCTGGTCGGCATCATCACCAACCGCGACATGCGCTTCGAAGTCGACATGAACAAGCCGGTGTCGGAGGTGATGACGAAGGCGCCGCTGATCACCGCGCGCGAGGGTGTCACCGCGGACGCCGCGCTCGGCCTGCTGCGCCGCAACAAGATCGAGAAGCTGCCGATCGTCGACGGACACGGTCGGCTGACCGGGCTGATCACGGTCAAGGACTTCGTCAAGACCGAGCAGCACCCGCTGGCGACCAAGGACAGCGACGGCAGGCTGCTCGTCGGTGCGGCGGTCGGCATCGGACCCGACTCGTGGGCGCGGGCGATGACGCTGGCCGACGCGGGTGCCGACGTGCTCATCGTCGACACCGCCCACGCCCACAACCGCCTGGTGCTCGACATGGTGAACAAGCTCAAGCGCGAGGTCGGCCACCGCGTCGACGTGATCGGCGGCAACGTCGCCACCAGGGCCGCTGCCGCGGCACTGGTCGACGCGGGCGCCGACGCGGTGAAGGTCGGCGTCGGACCGGGTTCCATCTGCACCACCCGCGTCGTGGCGGGCGTCGGCGCTCCTCAGATCACGGCGATTCTGGAAGCCGTCGCGGCCTGTTCGCCGTCGGGTATCCCGGTGATCGCCGACGGTGGCCTGCAGTACTCGGGCGATATCGCCAAGGCGCTGGCTGCGGGGGCCTCGACGGCGATGCTCGGCTCGCTGCTGGCGGGCACCGCGGAAGCGCCCGGCGACCTGATCTTCGTCAACGGCAAGCAGTTCAAGAGCTACCGCGGCATGGGCTCGCTCGGCGCGATGCAGAGCCGCGGCGGAGCGAAGTCATATTCGAAAGACCGCTATTTCCAGGACGATGCGCTCAGCGAGGACAAGTTGGTGCCCGAGGGCATCGAGGGCCGGGTTCCCTTCCGCGGTCCGCTGTCCAGTGTGATCCGTCAGCTCACCGGTGGATTGCAGGCCGCGATGGGCTACACCGGCGCGTCGACGATCGAGCAGTTGCAGCAGGCGCAGTTCGTGCGGATCACCCCGGCGGGGCTGAAGGAGAGTCACCCGCACGACATCACGATGACCGTCGAAGCGCCCAACTACTACACCCGCTAGCGAGTCCGCATGCGCGACATGGTTGAAATCGGTATGGGCCGAACCGCCCGCCGCACTTATGAACTCGACGACATCAACATCGTTCCGTCCAGGCGGACCAGGTCGTCTCAGGACGTCTCGACGGCCTGGCAGCTCGACGCGTACCGGTTCGAGATCCCCGTCGTCACCCATCCCACCGACGCGTTGGTGTCCGTCGAATTCGCCATCGAGATGGGCCGACTCGGCGGTCTCGGGGTGCTCAACGGCGAGGGGCTGATCGGTCGGCATGCCGACGTGGCCGCCAGGATCGCCGAGGTCGTCGAGGCCGCGGAGAAAGAACCGGAGCCCTCGGCGGCGATTCGCCTTCTGCAGCAACTGCATTCGGCGCCACTGGATCCCGACCTGCTCGGCGCGGCCGTCGCGCGCGTCCGTGAAGCGGGGGTGACCACCGCGGTGCGGGTGAGCCCGCAGAACGCGCAGGCGCTGACCCCCGCGCTCGTGCAGGCGGGCATCGACCTTCTGGTCATCCAGGGCACCATCGTGTCGGCCGAGCGTGTCGCACAGGACGGCGAGCCGCTCAACCTCAAGACCTTCATCTCCGAACTCGATGTGCCGGTCGTGGCGGGCGGCGTGCTCGACCACCGCACCGCCCTTCACTTGATGCGAACCGGCGCTGCGGGCGTGATCGTCGGCTACGGGTCGACAAGCGGTGTCACCACAAGCGACGAGGTGCTGGGCATCAGCGTGCCGATGGCCACCGCGATCGCCGATGCCGCCGCCGCCCGTCGCGAATACCTCGACGAGACCGGCGGGCGCTACGTCCACGTGCTGGCCGACGGCGACATCCACACGTCGGGCGATCTGGCCAAGGCCATCGCGTGCGGCGCCGACGCCGTCGTGCTCGGCACCCCGCTCGCGCTGGCCGCCGAGGCGATGGGCGACGGCTGGTTCTGGCCCGCCGCCGCGGCTCACCCGTCGCTGCCCCGCGGTGCGCTGCTGCAGGTCGCCCTCGGCGAGCGGCCGGGCCTGCAGCAGGTGCTCACCGGGCCGTCGGATGACCCGTTCGGCTCGCTGAACCTCGTCGGCGGCCTGCGTCTGTCGATGGCCAAGGCCGGCTACTGCGATCTCAAAGAATTCCAGAAGGTCGGCCTGACCGTCGGCGACTGACTGTCTGCTCGCGGGGGAGATGGTGGTCCCCGAGCTTTTGGTTACCGGCCGGTAAGTTCATACTGGAGACATGCAGCCTGACTACGACGTTCTGATCATTGGTTCGGGGTTCGGGGGAAGTGTTTCGGCGCTGCGGCTGACCGAGAAGGGCTACCGCGTCGGCGTCCTCGAAGCCGGGCGCCGCTTCGCCGACGACGAGTTCGCGAAGACCTCGTGGAACCTGCGCAAATTCCTGTGGATGCCCAAGCTCGGCATGTACGGGATCCAGCGGATCCACCTGCTCCGCAACGTCATGATCCTGGCAGGCGCCGGGGTCGGCGGCGGATCGCTGAACTACGCGAACACGCTGTATGTGCCGCCGGACCCGTTCTTCAACGACCCGCAGTGGAAGGACATCACCGACTGGCGCGCTGAGCTGATGCCGCACTACGAGCAGGCCCAGCGCATGCTCGGCGTCGTGCAGAACCCGACGTTCACCGACGCCGACAAGGTGATGAAGGCCGTCGCCGACGACATGGGGGTCGGCGACACGTTCGTCGCGACGCCCGTCGGCGTGTTCTTCGGACCCGACGGCCAGAAGGCGCCGGGCACGACGGTGCCCGACCCGTACTTCGGCGGAGCCGGGCCTGCCCGCACCGGCTGCATCGAATGCGGCTCATGCATGACGGGCTGCCGCTACGGTGCGAAGAACACCCTGGTGAAGAACTACCTCGGCTTGGCGGAATCGGCTGGGGCACAAGTGCATCCGATGACGACGGTGACGTCGTTCAAGCAGCGTCCTGACGGCCTGTGGGAGGTCAAGACGGCCCACACCGGTCGGTTGCTGCGCAAGAAGCGTCGCACCTTCACCGCCACCCACCTCGTGCTCGCGGCGGGGACGTTCGGCACCCAGAAGCTGTTGTTCCGGATGCGCGACCACGGCAACCTGCCGAAGCTGTCGGACAAGCTCGGCGTGCTCACCCGTACCAACTCCGAGTCGATCGTCGGCGCGGGTCGCCTGTCGGTGCGCGACGATCTCGACCTCACCCACGGTGTGGCGATCACGTCGTCGATCCACCCGACCTCGGACACCCACATCGAGCCCTGCCGCTACGGCAAGGGCTCCAACGCGATGGGCCTGCTGCAGACGCTGATGACCGACGGCACGGGTCCCGGCGGCAGCGACGTCCCGCGCTGGCGGCAGCTGGTCGACCAGGCCAGGCAGGACCCCAGGCGGATGCTGCGGCTGCTGAACCCGTCCCGCTGGAGCGAGCGCACAATGATCGCGCTGGTGATGCAGCATCTCGACAACTCGATCACCACGTTCAGCCGCAAGACCAAGCTCGGTTTCCGCTTGATGGACAGCAAGCAGGGTCACGGCGAACCCAACCCCAGCTGGATCCCCGTCGGCAACGAGGTGACCCGCCGCATCGCGGAGAAGATCGACGGCGTCGCGGGCGGCACCTGGGGCGAGCTGTTCAACATCCCGCTGACCGCGCACTTCCTGGGTGGCGCGGCCATCGGCGACAGCGCTGAGCGTGGCGTCATCGACCCGTATCAGCGGGTGTACAACTACCCGACGATGTACATCGTCGACGGCGCATCGATCTCGGCCAACCTCGGGGTGAACCCGTCGCTCAGCATCACCGCACAGGCGGAGCGCGCCGCGTCGCTGTGGCCGAACAAGGGCGAGGACGATCTGCGGCCC
>DATEIG010000763.1:0-21786 GCA_035279185.1 Mycobacterium sp. | reverse complement strand
TCGCCCGCGTCGATGAGCGCGCGGCCGCCCTCGATGATCGTGGTGATGCGGTCCTCGACCACCGCGCGGTACAGGTCGTCCTTCGTGGGAAAGTGGCGGTAGACCGTGCCCGCGCCGACGCCCGCCCGCCGGGCGATCTCGTCGATCGGCACCGACAGCCCCTCGGCGGCGAAGGTCTCGTAGGCGACCTCGAGCACCCGGGCACGGTTGCGGGCCGCGTCCGCGCGCAGCGGCCGGTCCGGCTCAGTCACCTGAATCACCTCGGGGAATAGATAAACGGGGCGTGCGTTCCGTATAGTCGTATCAAACGGAGCGTCCGCCCCGCTTAACCGATTGTAGGAGAACGTCATGAGCAACTGGACCACGACCGACATTCCTGACCAGGCGGGCCGCACGGCCGTCGTGACCGGTTCGAACACCGGCCTGGGCTTCGAGACCGCCGCGGCACTCGCCGCCAAGGGCGCGCACGTCGTGCTGGCCGTGCGCAACCTCGACAAGGGCAACGACGCTGCGGCGCGCATCGGCGACCAGACCCCGGGCGCCAGTGTCGCCGTCACCGAGCTCGACCTGACCTCGCTGGACTCCGTACGCGCCGCCGCCGACGCGCTCCGGTCCCAGCACGACACCATCGACCTGCTGATCAACAATGCGGGCGTGATGATGACGCCGAAGTCGACGACCAAGGACGGCTTCGAATTGCAGTTCGGCACAAATCATCTCGGCCACTTCGCGTTCACCGGTCTGCTGCTCGACCGGCTGCTGGCTGTGCCCGGCTCCCGCGTCGTCACCGTCAGCAGCGTCGGACACCGCTTCGCGCGCAACGGTATCCGCTTCGACGACCTGCAGTGGGAGAAGGACTACGGCCGCGTCGCGGCGTACGGACAGGCGAAGCTGGCCAACCTGATGTTCACCTACGAGCTGCAGAGGCGTCTGCAGGGCACCGAGACCATCGCCGCCGCAGCACATCCCGGCGGATCGCGCTCCGAACTCACCCGGAACCTGCCGCGGGCGCTCGAGCTGGCGTCGTCGGTCCTCGAGCCGCTGTTCCAGGCCGCCGACATGGGCGCGCTGCCGACACTGCGTGCGGCGACCGATCCCGGCGTCATCGGCGGGCAGTACTTCGGTCCCGACGGATTCGGCGAGCAGCGCGGCTATCCGGTCGTGGTGGCGTCGAGCCGGGTCTCCCACGACGTCGACGCGCAGAAGAGACTGTGGACGGTGTCTGAGGAGCTGACCGGCGTCACGTTCCCGGTTCCGGTTCTGACCTGAACGACGCGATCCGCTTCTCGAGCCGACTGACGTTCGCCTCGACGCGGTCGCGAAGATCCTTGCCGACGGACCGGATGGCCTGACGTAACTCGCTGCGGTGCTCGCGGCGTTGCTGACGGACGTCCGGTCCGTTGTCGTCGAGCGGTTGCGACGATTCCCTGGCCAGCTGCTGACTCTGCACGTTGCGGTGGATCTCGCCGTCGTAGAGATAGGGACGGGTGTCGCCGGGCTTGTCGTTGCGAACGTATCCGGCGTCGACGATGGGGCGCAGAACCTCATCGGCCTTGTCGACGAGCGCATCGGGCACACCGACGTCCCGAAACACCTGCGTCAGCGGAAGATTCTCGGTCGGGAGGAGGTAGGTCGTGACGTTCCCGTTCTCGCTCACCGGCGTCAGATCCTCGACGTTCGCAGTGAAGCTCGGCGGGCCGTGCACGTAGGCGATGCCCAGCATCGCGTTCGCCGACGACACCAGGTTCCACGGACGATCGGGCGGGTCGGACCAGCCGTCGTACTCGCCCACCACGATCGTCGTCTTGTACGGCGTTTGGGCGACGCGGCTGACCCGGTAGTTCAGGATCGGGATGTAGGTGCCCTCCTTGAAGTATTCGGAGATGCCGACGTCCGGCGACGCGATCAAGACGACCTCGATGTCTCTCGTCGGGTCGGCCTCCGCCAGTTGCGCGGCGGCCCTCCACGCGACCATGGACCCCATCGACTCGCCGATGATCACGACCTTGCCGTCGGTTCCCTCGACGACTTCGACTGTCTGTGCCACGCCCTGGGCCAGCGCCGTGTTCGAGTCGAGCGGGTCTTGCGAATACACGACCAGCTGCGCATCGCCGTCGCTGTGGAAGTGCTCGCCGATGGTCGGGTACGTCGCGGCGACGAGCGGGTATAGCGGGTTGATCTGTTTGAAGGGCATCGCACCCGGGATCAGGACCGCTTGTCTCACGTCGTCTGCCTGACTGACGCCGGCCGAGAGGGCGCCCGACCCCGCCAGCAACGCCGCCGCAACGATTGTTCGGACCAGCCGCTTGCTCGACATGCCGGGAGACTGACACAGATTTCGTCGTCCGTCGGCCCATCCGCCGTAATTGACGCGATCGGAAATCTGGTCTGGTTCGGCACCGGTTTTCGCCGGTTAGCCGGGTATCATTTTGCGCCGCCCGGCCGAATGTCGAGCAGCTCCTCGTGGAATCCGCCGAAGCCCCGCACGGCGTCGACCAGGTGCACCTCGAGGATCCAATGGCAGACATTGCCCGCCCGGTCGGTGCGCCGCATTCGGTTGTCCGATCCCGGCGCGATGTAGGACTCGCCGCGGTCGCCGTCGATCAACTCGTGCGGGAACTCCCCCACCAGATGTCCGGCGATTGTGCCGCCGAACTCCCATCCGGCCTCACGGCTCAGTGCGACGACGTGATCGAACAACTCGGCGCCCGTCACGTCCGGATGAGTGTCGAAGTACTCGCGGCCCCGGGCCCAGACACGCGGCAGATCGTCGCGCAGCGCATGTTTGACCGGATCGTCGCCGAGCACGTACGTGCGTCCGAAGTCGGCCTCCCACTGCTCGAAGATCGGGCCGAAGTCGCAGAAGAGGATGTCGTCGTCGGCGATGGTGCGATCCGGCGGGTTCTGCGCATACGGCTGCAGCGTGTTCTCGCCCGCCCGGACGATCCGCTTGTGCCAGTGCCGATCGACGCCGAACCTCTCGGCTGCCAATTCTCGGATCTCGTCGGACAGTTGCCGTTCGGTGACACCCGCGCGGATCATGCCGCTGCGCTCGATCTCGTCGAACAACTGCGCGGCCTTATTCTGGGCGTCGAGGAGCATCTCGGCGCGACGGTCCTCGTCCACACGTCCGATGCTACGACCGCGATGGAGCGTTGATGTCACTCGTTGTACCGCCCTACCCGCCGCCGCGATACACCCGCGAGGAACCGGAAGTCAGCGCCTGGGTCCGGCGCGGCGACGAACCCGCCGACTACGAGGCCTTCGGGCTGGTGAAGTACCACTACCTCGCCAACCAGGAGGCCACCGGCGGCGACTACGGCCTCTACCGCGTCGAGATCGCACCGAACGGCGGCGGCCCCGGTCCTCACTTCCACCGCACGATGTCCGAGGCGTTCTTCGTGCTGTCGGGAACGGTGAAGCTCTACGACGGCAACGAGTGGACCGACGGCCGTCCGAACGACTTCCTCTATATCCCGCCCGGCGGAATCCACGGGTTCCGCAACGAATCCGACGCACCGACGTCATTGCTGATGCTGTTCGCACCGGGCGCCCCACGCGAGCACTACTTCGAGGGACTGGCCCACCTCGGCGACATGACCGACGACGAGCGCCACGAGTGGTTCGTCAAGAACGACAATCTCTCAGTCGACTGACACCTGCGCGGCGAGATAGGGCGCGGTGCGGCTGCCTTCGGCCGCGCTCACGTCCCGCGGCGTACCCGCCGCCACCACGCGCCCGCCGTCGTCACCCGCGCCGGGGCCGAGGTCGACGACCCAGTCCGCACCTGCGACCATCCGCATGTCGTGCTCGGCCACCACGACGGTGTTGCCTGCGTCGACGAGGCGATGCAGTTGTGCATCAAGGAGATCGACGTCGGCAGGATGCAAGCCGGTGGACGGCTCGTCGAGGACGTAGAGCGTGTGCCCCCGGCGCGGCCGCTGCAGTTCGGACGCCAACTTGATCCGTTGCGCCTCGCCACCGGAGAGTTCGGTGGCGGGCTGCCCGAGCCGGAGATACCCCAACCCGACCTCGTGCAGCGTCGTCAGGCTGCGTGCGGCGCCCGCGATGTCGGCGAAGAACTCGAGCGCTTCGTCGACGGTCATCGCGAGTACGTCGGCGATGGTGCGGTCGCGGTAGCGAACCCGCAGCGTGGCCTCGTTATAGCGGGCGCCGCCACAAGTCGGGCACGTCGCGTAAGTGCCTGGCAGGAAAAGCAATTCGACGGAGACGAAGCCTTCGCCCTGACAGGTTTCGCAGCGACCCTCTGCGACGTTGAACGAGAACCGGCCCGCCGTCCAGCCGCGCCTGCGAGCGGCGGGTGTCGCCGCGAACTCGCGTCGAACCGCGTCGAACAGCCCCGTATATGTGGCCAGCGTGGACCGGGGAGTTCGACCGATCGGCCGCTGATCCACGGCGACCAGCCGATGGATCGTCTCGACACCCCGTGCCGTCACCCCGATGCTGGCGTCGTGATCGAGGTCGACGATTTCGGCGTCGGAATCCTCTGTGTCGATGTCGCTTTCGATCGGCCCCACCCCGCGACCGAGATGTCGACTCACCACGTCGCCGAGCACCTTCACGACAAGTGTCGACTTGCCCGAGCCCGACACACCCGTCACCGCGGTGTAGACCCCGAGCGGCAGATCCACCGCCAGGTCACGCAGATTGTGGAAACAGATGCCCCGCAGACGCAGTTGTCCCGACGCCTGACGCGGGCTCCTCGGTTCGCTTTCGGCCCCGGTGAACAGATATCCGCGGGTGACCGAGGCGTCGACGTCGGCGAGGCCGGCCACGGGCCCGCTGTAGAGGACCGCTCCGCCGAGCTCGCCCGCGCCGGGGCCGACGTCGACGATCCAGTCGGCGCGCCGCACCACATCCATGTCGTGTTCGACCACGAACAACGAATTACCGGCTCGCCGTAGGCGATCCAGAACATCGAGCAGAGGTTCGACGTCGGCGGGGTGAAGGCCTGCCGACGGCTCGTCCAACACGTAGAGCACCCCGAACAAACCCGCCCGCAACTGCGTGGCCAACCGCAACCGCTGCAGTTCACCGGGCGAGACGGTGGGCGTGCGGCGGTTCAGCGTGAGATAGCCGAGGCCGAGCTCGACGAGCACCTGGATGCGGGCGACGAGGTCCGCGGCGATCATCGTGGCCACCTCGGTCAGTTCACCGGACTCCGTCGACTCGAAGGCCGCGGCGGCATCCGTGCGGGCCGCGGTCGGCCGCAGCACATCGGCCACCTCGGCCAACGGCATCGCGACGAACTCGGCGATGGTGCGGCCCGCGAACGTCACCTTCAGCGCCTCGGGCCGCAGCCCCGAACCGTGGCAGAGCGGGCATTCGGCGCTGTGGACGAACTGCAGAACCCGGCGCCGCATCATGGCGCTCTGCGAGTTGGCCAGCGTGTGCCGGACGTGACGTTCGGCGCTGGAGAAGGTGCCGTTGTAGTAGTAGTCCGCGGTGACGGGATGCTGGCTCGGATCGATTTCGACGGTCGGCTGCTCGTCGGTGAACAGGATCCAATCCCGTTGCCGCTTCGGCAGTTTCCGCCAGGGCTTGTCGATGTCGTAGCCGAGGGTGATGAGGATGTCGCGAAGGTTCTGCCCCTGCCAGGCGCCCGGCCATGCGGCGACGGCGCCCTCGCGAATCGTCAGCGACGGATCCGGAACGAGCGTCTCTTCGGTCACCTCGTGGATGCGGCCGAGACCGTGGCACCGCGGGCAGGCACCGACCGCGGTGTTGGGCGAGAACGCGTCGGAGTCGAGTCGTTCCTTCGCCCCTCGGGGATAGGTCCCCGCCCTGGAGAACAGCATGCGCAACAGATTGGACAGGGTCGTGACGGTGCCCACCGTCGACCGCGACGTGCCCGCCCCCCGCCGCTGCTGCAGGGCGACAGCGGGCGGCAGGCCGGTGATGTCGTCGACCTTCGGCGCGCCGGTGGGCAGCAGCAGGCGTCGGGCGTACGGCGCGACGGACTCGAAGTACCGCCGCTGCGCCTCGGCGTAGATCGTGCCGAACGCGAGCGACGATTTCCCCGAACCCGATATCCCGGTGAACGCGACCAGCGCGTCGCGCGGGGCGGCCACGTCGACCCCGCGTAAGTTGTGCACCCGGGTGCCGAACACGCGCACATACGGGTCGATGTCGTCGCTGCGCCGATCCGAGGTTGCTGGCATGGTGGTCGGAAGAGTACCCACGCGGCGGGGCCGCAACCGCCGTGTTTGCGAGGTCCGCGAGCGTCGGCAGTCCGCGACACACCGGCTGTCCGGCGACGCGCCAGACATAGATGCAAACCCGTAATCCGTTGCGTTAGGCTGCTGTCCGATCAGTTGAGGAGTCTTGGGTGCGGGTTGATGCAGCGCCCGACACCCAGGCTTTGCGGAGCTGGCAGCGTCGGGCATTGGTGCGGTATCTTGCCGCCCAGCCTCGCGACTTCCTGGCCGTCGCGACGCCCGGCTCGGGTAAGACGACATTTGCCTTGCGTATCGCGGGCGAACTGTTGGCCGACGGCGTCGTCGAGCAGATCACCGTCGTCGTACCGACCGAGCACCTCAAGATCCAGTGGGCGCTCGCGGCGGCGCGCGTCGGCATCGCGCTCGACCCCAAGTTCAGCAACTCGGCCGCGCACACGTCGTCGGAGTACCACGGCGTCGTCGTCACCTACGCCCAGGTCGCCAGCCACCCGACCCGCCACCGGGTGCGCACCGAGAACCGTCGCACCCTCGTGGTGTTCGACGAGATCCACCACGGCGGCGACGCGAAGAGCTGGGGCGAGGCGATCCGCGAGGCGTTCGACGATGCGACGCGTCGCCTCTCGCTCACCGGCACGCCGTTCCGCAGCGACGACTCCGCGATCCCGTTCGTCACCTACGCGCCCGACGCCGAAGGGCTGATGCGCTCACAGGCCGACCATGCGTACGGCTACGCCGAGGCGCTCGCCGACGGCGTGGTCCGCCCCGTGGTGTTCCTCGCGTACTCGGGCGAGGCCCGATGGCGCACCAGCGCCGGCGAGGAGCACGCCGCCCGGCTCGGTGAGCCGCTGTCCGCCGAGCAGACCGCGCGAGCGTGGCGCACGGTCCTCGACGCGAAGGGCGAGTGGATCCCCGCGGTGCTGCAGGCCGCCGACACCCGGCTCACGCAGAAGCGCAACGGCGGCGTACCGGACGCGGGGGCCATGGTCATCGCCTCCGATCAGAAGGCGGCGCGCGCCTATGCCGCCGTGCTGACCAAGCTGACCGGCGAGACCCCGACGCTGGTGCTGTCCGACGACCCCGGCTCGTCGGCGCGCATCGCCGAGTTCGCGGCGGGCACCGGGCGGTGGCTGGTGGCGGTGCGGATGGTGTCGGAGGGGGTCGACGTGCCGCGACTGGCGGTGGGTGTCTACGCCACGAGCGCGTCGACACCGCTGTTCTTCGCGCAGGCGATCGGCCGGTACGTGCGGTCACGGCGGCCGGGCGAGACGGCGAGCATCTTCCTGCCGTCGGTGCCGACGCTGCTGAACCTCGCCAGCGAGATGGAGGCCCAGCGCGATCACGTGCTCGGCAAGCCGCACCGTGAGGAGCAGGGCTTCGACGACGAGGCGCTCACCGACGCCAACAAGGAGAAGTCGGAGGCCGACGAGGACAAGGGTTACGAGTCACTCGGCGCCGACGCCGAACTGGACCAGGTCATCTTCGACGGGTCGTCGTTCGGCACCGCGACACCGGCCGGCAGCGACGAGGAGGCCGACTATCTCGGCATCCCCGGCCTGCTCGACGCCGACGCGATGCGAGACCTGTTGCGGCGCAGGCAGGAAGACCAGATCTCGAGGCGCACCGCGTCGGGTGAGGTGGAGCGCGTGTCGACGCACGGCCAGCTGCGGGAGCTGCGCAGCCAGCTCAACGCGCTGGTGTCGGTCGCCCATCACCGCACCGGCAAGCCGCACGGCTGGATCCACAAGGAGCTGCGCCGGATCTGCGGCGGCCCGCCCATCGCGGCCGCGACGACCGAACAGCTCAAGGCCCGTATCGAGGCCGTGCGGGATCTGCGAACCTAGCCCCTTTGGTCCGACTCCTCAACGCGGCTCGTTCCTCGCCGCTAGATTGTCGTCGAACCTAGCCCCTTTGGCCCGCTTCGGCGAGGTCGGCCAGGTGCTTGAGCGAGTTGTCGAGATGCGACGGCTCGAACGGCGGAAACGGGATGTGTTCGCGCGTCTCCTGTGGCACCGCCGACCAGTCGTAGGTCAAGGTGACGTCGGTGCGGTCCTCGCCGACGGGTGCGAGGTCGTAGCGCCAGAACCAGCCGCCGAACTCGAGGCTGTCGTCGGGCCCCTGCCCCGGCTGCCACGCGATCGCGCGGGGCGGGTCGAAGACCTCGACGCGGTTGGCCACTTCGTAGTCCTTGCCGCCGTGGTTGGAGTGGTACATCGCCATGCGGAAAACCTGGCCGACTCCGGCCAACGGCTTGCCGTCGAGCGGCTGGCGTACCCAGCCGGTGCCGTCGATCGCCTCATGCGTCGTCGGGTCGGCCAGTACGGCGAAGACCGTGTCGACGGACGCGTTCACGGTGGCGGAGACGGCGATGGTGTCTTTACTCATGTCCATGCAGACCACGCGCGGCCGCCGAAGTCATCGCAGCCGTTGACTCTGCGTCCATGCCAGGGCCTTCGACGCGCTACAGGCCCAGCACCTCCGGCAGGTCGGCAACCGATTCGATGACGTGATTGGGTTGCATCGCGAACTCGTCGGCGGCCCACCGGTCGAGCGTGTCCTGACGGAACTTCCCGGTGCGCACCAGCACACCGGTCATTCCGACCACCTGCGCCGCGAGCACGTCGATGTTCAGGTCGTCGCCGATCATGTACATCTCGTCGGGGTCGACGCCGAGACGCGTTGCCGCAGCGAGGAAGCCGGCCGGTGCAGGCTTGCCGACGGCACTGGCCTTTCGACCCGACGTCTCCTCCATCCCGATCAGGTACATGCCGGTGTCGATCCGCAGGCCCTCGGTGGTGTTCCACGACGTGCTGCGGTGCATGGCGACGACGGGCACGCCCTGGGCCATCCAGTCGTACACCCGGCTCAGTGTCAGGTGGTTGTACTCGGGGCCCGCACCACCGAGCAGGATCACGTCGGGCGTCTCGGGCGCGGGCCCGTCGGGGCCGTGGTCGCCGGCGTAGACGATGTCGATGCCCGGCATGTCCTCGGCGACCTGTCCGCTGTTGACCAGGAAGCACCGCGCGTCCGGGTACTGGCCGCGCACGTACTCCGCTGTCAACGCGGCAGCGGTGATCACCTCGTCGGCGGCCACATCCATGCCCGCATCGGTCAGCAGTTGCGCGATCTGCTTACGCGTGCGGGTCGTGGTGTTGGTCAGATACGAGCGCGCGATCTGGTTGTCGGCAAGCACGCGCAGCGTCTCGGCCGCGCCCTCGATCGGCTGCCACGAGGTCACCAAGACACCGTCGATGTCGAACAGCACCCCACCGATCGCCATGGTGCGACGATAAACCGCCTGTCAGGGCCGCGCCCACTGACTGTCGGCGACCCACGGCGATGCGGCGCCCGCGATCGACCAACTGTGTTGGGCGGGCACGTCGATGACGCGATAGTGCTTGACACCCGCCGCGGTGGCCGCGACCAGCGTCGCCACCCCGGCCCGGCGCTGGAAGAACGTCTGCCGAACGGTCCACCCGATGATGCCCTCGGCGGCCACGCAGTCGCGGCGGCGTTCGAGGCTGCCGGCCCGCGCCACCAACCAGCGCCCGTCGACCCGATGCCCGAGTGCCCGCACCCGGTCGGCGGCCAGCAGCGCGCAGCACAGCGCCAGCACCGCCACCGCAAGCCACGCCCACGCGGGCACCGCGACGAACGCCGAAGCGACCGCCAGGCCGACGGCGACGACGGCGGGAAGCGCCAGCCCGCGCGTCCAGCGTCTGCGCGCCGCGGCCCGCCCGTGACTGCGCACCGGGCCTGCCACGGCGTTGGTGTCGGAGATCAGCTCGGTCAGCACCGATTCGGCGGTGGACGCCGGACACGGCGGCAGCAGAAGCGAGGCCTCACCCGCTCCGGCGACGCCGGTCATCACGGCGTCGAGCCGTGCCCCGCCGAGCAGCCGCACCAGCAGCGGCTGACGCAGCGTGCCGCCGCGCAACCTGCGCATGTCGAACGTGTGCTCACGCTTGCGTAGCAGACCGTGCGTCAGGTGCAGAACGTCCGCGTCGCGTCGCAACACGAGGTTCCCGAAGGTCAGCAGGGACCGCAGCACCGACAGCGCCACCGACGCGACGACCACGACGGCGACGGCGACGGCGACGCTCGCCACGACACCGAACCGCTGCGCCGCGTCGCGGCCAGACTCCGCGAGGTGCGAATGTTCAAGCACCGCACCGAGACCCGCCTGATAGATCACGCCCACCGCGGCGACGATCATGGCGAGGCCGGTGAAGCTGAGCGGGCTGTAGCGCAGCCACGACGGGTGCCAGCGGGCCAGCACCCGACCCGGTGGCTG
Source organism: Mycobacterium sp. (assembly GCA_035279185.1). Lineage (GTDB taxonomy): Bacteria > Actinomycetota > Actinomycetes > Mycobacteriales > Mycobacteriaceae > Mycobacterium. The sequence continues at coordinate 11,295 of DATEIG010000763.1, read as the reverse complement.
CTGCGCACCGACGGCCTCGTCGGCGGGGACCAGCGAGTCGGCGAGCAGGATCGACCGCAGCCGCGGCACCTCCTCGGCGCGCACCGCGTCGAGCGCGAATTCCGCTTCGCCCGTCGCGTGCTGCCCGGTGCTGACCCGAAGTACCGTCAGCCCGAGCAGTTGGTGCAGCAGACGGGCGTCGGTCTGCACCGAACGAATCCTGTTGCGGGGCACCGATACCACTTTGCGCTGCAACACACCGGTCCGCAGCTGCACCTCGTCGGGCTCGATGCGGTAAGTGGTGGTGAACCAGCGCAGGACACCGAATGCGATGGTCGCGGCGAGCGCGGCCACCGTCCACCACGAGTTGCCGGTCGCCGAACCCAGCACGACCGCGCCGACGAGCAGCGGGATCTGGCGCAGCACTTCGTGGACGGGATGAACCAACAACATGCGCGGGCTGAGCCGATGCCAGACCAAACCCGTTGCGGGACTGGTCACGTCGCGTCCTCGGTGCCGATCGCGGCGATGTCGGTGAGCTGAGAAACCACCTGGTCGGCGACCGGCGCGTCGAGCGCGACGATGCGCACCGCGCCAGCCGACGACGCCGTCGTCACCGTGACGTTGGCCAGGCCGAACAACCGGTCCAACGGGCCGCGGTACGTGTCGACGGTCTGCACCCGCGACACCGGCGCGATTCTGCGTTCCTGCACGAGCCACCCCGAGCGGGTGTACACCGCCTGCGGGCTGATGTCCCAGCGGTGCACCCGGTAGCGCCACAGCGGGACGACACCGACGAACAGCACCGCACCCACCACCGTGACCGCCCCCGCGAGACCGTGCACCCAGACCCCTGTGCCGTCGAGGACGAACCACACCACCTGGGCGATGGCGAGAACCAGCCACGGGATGGCCGCTCCGATCGCCCACACCAGCGGTGCCTTGCGGCTGGGCGGATTGGCCGGATCAACCAAGTCCATCGGCGGCCCTTCTCAGGCTCAGGCATTCGCCGACACCGAAGAGCCGCAGCGTCCGCAGCGTGCGAGCCGGGATCTGTCCCGCGACCTCGGCGGTGGCGGCGATGATCGGCGCGTCGACGTCGGTGCTCTCCCCCTGGCTGACGATCGTCGCGCCGCCCGCGGCGATCACGTTCTGCACCCAGTCGGCCCTGGTGCCGTAGGGCAGCGCGATCAGGTACCCGTCGCCGGTCCTGATGATGTCGACCGGGGTCTCGTAGGGCCGCCCACTTCGTCGCCCCGTGTGACGGATGACCGACGTCTGAGTGCCCGCCGACCCCGCGGTGCGCATCACCCTGGGGTTCGTCACGGACCGGTTCATCCGCCGGACGGCGTCGAGCACCGGGGGCACCTTCCACCGCATTCCGGCCACCAGCACTGACAGCAACAGCAGCGCGACACCGACCACCAACCCGAGGAGCTGGCCGGCCACCCGCACGCCCGCACGATCCGACATGGGAACGACGGTAACCGTCCGTGGGTAATGTGCTGATCATGAGCCAAAAGTGGACCGCAGCCGACGTGCCGGGCCAATCCGGCCGCACCGCCATCGTCACCGGCGCCACCTCGGGGTTGGGCTACGACACCGCGGCCGTCCTCGCCGAGAAGGGCGCGCAGGTGGTACTCGCCGTACGCAACCTCGACAAAGGCCGAGAGGCCGTCGATCGGATCAAGGCGGCCAGCCCGAACGCCGTCGTCACCCTCCAGGAGCTCGACCTGTCGTCGCTCGACAGTGTTCGCAGGGCGGCCGACGACCTGCGCGCCGCGCACCCGCGCATCGACCTGCTGATCAACAACGCGGGCGTGATGTACGTGCCGACGCGCGAAACCACCAAAGACGGTTTCGAGATGCAGTTCGGCACCAACCACCTCGGCCACTTTGCGCTGACGGGTCTGCTGCTCGACCACCTGACCTCGGTCGACGGGTCGCGGATCGTCACGGTCAGCAGCGTCGGCCATCGCATCCTGGCCCGCATCCACTTCGACGACCCGCAGTTCAGCCGCAAGTACAACCGCGTCGAGGCGTACGGGCAGAGCAAGCTCGCGAACCTGCTGTTCACCTACGCTCTGCAGCGGCGGCTGCAGGCCAAGGGGGCGCCGACGGCCGCGCTCGCCGCGCACCCGGGCTTCTCCGACACCGAGTTGATGCGCTACCTGCCGACGAAGTTCATTCCCGACGTCGTGTGGAAGGTCGCCACGCAGCCGGCCGCCAAAGGCGCCCTGCCGACGTTGCGCGCGGCGACCGACCCCGATGCGCGCGGCGGCCAGTACTACGGCCCCGACGGGCTCGGCGAGGTCAAGGGCAACCCGAAAGTCGTTGGCTCCAGCGCGCAATCGCGCGACGAGGATCTGCAGCGACGGCTGTGGGCACTGTCCGAAGAGCTCACCGGCGTCACCTATCCCGTCTGATGCGATCGGTCGAAGAGCACCAGCGCGTCGTGGCCGCATTGATCACGCCGCGGCCACCTCAGGCGGTGCCGCTCGCCGACACGCTCGGCCTCGTTCTCGCCGAGGACGTGGTGGCCCCGCTGTCGCTGCCGGGCTTCGACAACTCGGCGATGGACGGCTATGCCGTTCTGGCAGAAGATATCTCGGGGGCGAGCGATGACCACCCGGTGCTGCTGCCCGTCGCCGAGGACATCCCCGCGGGCCGGACCGATCCCGTGACGCTGAAGCCCGGGACGGCGCATCGGATCATGACGGGCGCGCCGCTGCCGTCGGGGGCCACCGCGGTTGTCCCGGTCGAGGCCACCGACGGCGCGACGGACACCGTGTCGATCCGCGCGGCGGCCAGGACCGGACAGCACATCCGGCATGCGGGCGAGGACGTCGAAGCGGGCACGACCGTGCTGCGGGCCGGCCAGGTGATGACGCCGGCCGCGCTCGGCCTCGCCGCCGCGCTAGGTCTCGGTCAACTCAATGTCGTTCCGCGGCAACGGGTTCTGGTGCTCTCGACAGGGTCGGAACTGGTCGCACCCGGCACGCCGCTGAAGCCGGGCCAGATCTACGAGTCGAACGCCGTGATGCTGGCCGCCGCGGCGAAGGACGCGGGGGCATCGGTGACGACGGCACCCATGTCGAGCGACGACGTCGACGAGTTCCGCGCAGTGCTGGATTCCCACGCCGGCGACGCCGACCTGATCATCACCACCGGCGGGGTGAGTGCGGGCGCGTATGAGGTCGTGAAGGACGCATTGGGGGGCCAGGTCGAGTTCGTCAAGGTGGCGATGCAGCCGGGCATGCCGCAGGGCGCGGGACGGATCGGGGGCACGTCGATCATCACGCTGCCGGGCAATCCGGTCAGCGCGCTGGTGTCGTTCGAAGTCTTCATCCGAACCCCGCTGCGTGCCGCGATGGGGCTGCCCCAGCCCGGTCGGCGGCGGCTGACGGCCGAACTCCAAGAGGATCTGACCTCTCCGCGCGGCAAGCGTCAGTTCCGCCGCGGTGTGCTCGACGACGACAAGAACGAGGTCACCAGCTACGGTCCGCCCGCCTCGCATCATCTGCGATGGCTGGCATCGGCGAATTGCCTGCTGGAGATCGCCGAGGACGTCACCGAGTTGGCGTCGGGGTCCGCTGTTCACGTCTGGGACCTCTCGGCGGGATAGCCACACCGTAGAATCGCGACACGATGGCCAGACGCCCAGACCTCAGATCAGGCCCCGCGCGACTGGTGGCCCTCGCCAAGACCACGATTCCCCCGATGCACCCGGCTGGGCTGCCGTTCGTCGGTGCAGGTCTTGCGGTCGCCGCGGCAGGCCGTCGAAGCCGGTGGGTGCGCCGGGCAGGCCTGGTGGCCGCCGGCGCGAACGCCGCGTTCTTCCGTCATCCCCCGCGGGTGCCGCCCACCCGCCCCGGCGTCATCGTCGCCCCCGCGGATGGGCTGATCTGCCTGGTCGAGGACGCGGTTCCGCCCGCCGAGCTGAACCTGCCCGAGCGACCGCTGCAGCGGATCAGCATCTTCCTGTCGATCTTCGACGCGCATGTCCAGCGCATCCCGATCAGCGGCGAGGTGGTGTCGGTCGTGCACCGGCCGGGTCTCTACAGATCCGCCGAACTCGCCGCGGCCAGCGAGGACAACGAGCGCAACAGCGTGCTCATCCGCACGCCCGAGGGCCAGCAGGTGATCGCCGTGCAGATCGCGGGCCTGGTGGCCCGCCGCATCGTCTGCGACATCAAGCCCGGAGAAAAGGTGACGATCGGCGACACCTACGGCCTCATTCGCTACGGCTCCCGGTTGGACACCTATCTGCCCGAGGGGTCCGAGGTGCTCGTGCTGCCCGGCCAGCGGGCCGTCGGCGGCGAGACGATCCTCGCGGAGCTGCCGCGATGAAACCCCGCGTCAAACGCCCCACCCTGAGCGTGCGCATGCTGCCGAGCGCGATGACGGTCGCGGCGATCTGCCTCGGCCTCTCGGCGGTGAAGTTCGCGCTCGACGACCGGCCGACCGAGGCGATGGCCTTCCTCGCGGTCGCCGCGATCCTCGATGCGCTCGACGGCCGCATCGCGCGGCTGCTCAAGGCCACCTCGAAGATGGGCGAGGAGATCGACTCCCTGGCCGACGCCGTGAACTTCGGTGTCGCACCCGCTTTCATCGTCTACGGCACGCTGCTGTCACATTCGCGGATCGGCTGGATCGTCGTTCTGCTGTACGCGGTCTGCATCGTGCTGCGGCTGGCTCGGTACAACACGATGCTCGCCGAGAACAAGCCGAGCTACATGAACCAGTTCTTCGTCGGCATGCCCGCGCCGGCGGGCGCGATCGGAGCGATCGGCCCGCTGGCCGCCAAGATGCAGTTCGGCGACGGTTGGTGGACATCCGAACCGGCCGTGGTGATCTGGATGGTCGGCGTATCGCTCCTGGCGGTCAGCACCATCCCCATGCGCAAGGTTCACACCTTCGCGATCTCTCAGAACATGGTGGTGCCGCTGCTGGCGCTGCTCGCCGTGCTCGTCGCCGCGTCGATCCTGTACGGCTACGTGGTGATCCTGCTGATCATCGCGGGCTACGTCATCCACATCCCGTTCGCGGTGCGGACCACCAAATGGCTGTCCAAGCACCCCGAGGTGTGGGACGACAAGCCAAAGGCGCAACGCCAGGCGCGTCGGGCGAGCCGCGGGGCGAGCCGGGCGGTTCGACGGGCTCAGCCGCGGGGGCAGCGGCGCTCGATGGCGCGACTCGGCCTGCGCAGACCGCCGGGTCCCTGACATGACCGGGCTCGACGTCGCCGACCGCCAGGCGCCCCGGCACCACCTGACCCTCACCGCACGACTCAACACCTCAGCGCTGGACTCGCGGCGCGGCGTCGTCCGTCTTCATCCGGAAGCCATTGCCGCTCTTGGCATTCGCGAATGGGACGCGGTCTCGCTGACCGGATCGCGGACCACCGCAGCCGTTGCCGGGATCGCGCCGGCCGGCACCCCCGCGGGGACGGCGTTGCTCGACGACGTCACGCTGTCCAATGCGGGGCTGCGGGAGAACACGACGGTGCTCGTCGCGCCGGTGACGGTGTACGGCGCGCGGTCGGTGACCGTGAGCGGATCCAACCTCGCCACCCAGTCGATCTCGCCGCCGACGCTGCGTCAGGCGCTTCTGGGGAAGGTGATGACGGTCGGCGACACCGTCTCGCTGCTGCCGCGCGAACTCGGGCCCGACATCCCGACGTCGGCGGCCAGCAGCGCGCTGGCCTCGTCGGTCGGCATCACGTGGACCTCCGAGTTGCTGACGGTGACCGGCGTCGATCCGTCGGGACCGGTGAGCGTGCAACCGAATTCGGCGGTCAACTGGGCGCCGGGAGCCGCACTGGCGGCGACATCAGGCCCGGGAGCCGCACTGGCGGCGACATCAGGCCCCGGAGTCGCACTGGTGGCGACGCCCGGCCAGAGCATCGCGGCCTCGTCGGGCCAGTACACGGTGTCCACCCCCGAGAAGTCGGCGACGGTCAACATCGACGACCTGAAGGGCGCGCACGCCGAGGCCAGTCGGCTCGCGGAGTGGCTGAAGCTCGCGCTCGACCAGCCGGAGCTGTTGAAAACCCTTGGTGCCGAACCGAATCTGGGTGTGCTGGTGTCAGGTCCAGCCGGCGTCGGCAAAGCCGCGATGGTGCGCGCGGTGTGCGCCGACCGGCGACTGGTCGAACTGGACGGGCCCGAAGTCGGCGCGCAGCGTGCGGAGGATCGGCTGAAGAGCGTCGCGGCGGCGGTGACATCGGTCCGCGACGGCGGCGGCGTCCTGCTGATCACCGACATCGACGCGCTGCTGCCGTCGACGCCGGAACCGGTGTCGACGCTGATCCTGAGCGAATTGCGCAGTGCGGTGGCCACTCCCGGCGTCGCGTTCGTCGCCACCTCACAGCGTCCCGACGATCTCGACCCGCGCCTGCGAGCGCCCGATCTCTGCGACCGCGAGCTTGGCTTGAGCCTGCCCGACGCCTCGGTCCGCAAGCAGCTTCTCGAGGTGCTGCTGCGCGACGTTCCGGCCGGCGATCTCGACCTCGATGAAATCGCCCAGCGCACACCGGGTTTCGTCGTCGCCGACCTGTCGGCGCTGGTGCGCGAGGCCGCTTTGCGTGCGGCGGCACGAGCCAGCGAGGACGACAAGCCACCTGCGCTGACCCAGGAGGACCTGACCGGCGCGCTGAGCGTCATCCGGCCGCTGTCGCGGTCGGCGGCCGAAGAGGTCGCCGTCGGATCGGTCACGCTGGACGACGTCGGCGACATGGCGGAGACCAAGCAGGCGCTGACCGAGGCCGTGCTGTGGCCGCTGCAGCATCCGGAGACGTTCGAACGGCTCGGCGTCGAGCCGCCGCGCGGCGTGCTGCTCTACGGCCCGCCCGGCTGCGGTAAGACCTTCGTGGTGCGGGCGCTGGCCAGCTCGGGTCGGCTGTCGGTGCACGCGGTCAAAGGCGCTGAGCTGATGGACAAATGGGTCGGCTCGTCGGAGAAGGCGGTGCGTGACCTGTTCCGCCGGGCGCGCGACTCCGCACCGTCGCTGGTGTTCCTCGACGAGCTCGACGCGCTGGCGCCGCGGCGCGGGCAGAGCTTCGACTCCGGGGTCACCGACCGGGTGGTGGCTGCGCTGCTGACGGAGCTCGACGGCATCGAGCCGCTGCGCAACGTCGTCGTGCTCGGCGCGACCAACCGGCCCGACCTCATCGACCCCGCCCTGCTGCGGCCAGGTCGGCTGGAGAAGCTGGTGTTCGTCGAACCGCCCGACGCCGACGCGCGCCGCGAGATCCTGCGCACCGCAGGCAAATCGATACCGCTCGCCGACGACGTCGACCTCGACGCGCTCGCAGGCGAGTTGGACGGCTACAGCGCCGCCGACTGCGTCGCGCTGCTGCGGGAAGCCGCGCTCACGGCGATGCGGCGATCGATCGACGCCGCCGACGTGACGGCCGCCGACGTCGCCAAGGCCCGTGAAACCGTACGGCCGTCGCTGGACCCCGTGCAGGTGGAGAATCTGCGCGCGTTCTCAGCCGCCCGCTGATCAGGGCCTGGCCTCGAGCACCAGGTTGAACGGCGTCTCGGTGGCCCGCCGGAACCGGGTGAAACCACCGCCGTCGACGACGACCTCGCGCAGCCGTGCCTCACCGGCCTGCGCCCCGAGCGCGGGACCCTTCCGGGCCAGCGACACCGGCACGCAGATCTGCGTCGACGCCCCGTACATCACCCGGCCCACCGGGTTGAGATTGTCGGCCATGGAGTCGTTGGCGAACGGTTCGACGATCATCGCGGTGCCGTCGTCGCTGATCGCCTGACGTGCGTGGCGGGACACGCTGACCGGATCCGCCATGTCGTGCAGGCAGTCGAAGAACGCGATCAGGTCGAAGCCCGTGTCCCGGTATCCGACCGCGTCGGCGACTTCGAAGCGCGCATTGGCCGCGCCGGCGTCGGCCGCCTTCTTCGCGGCGATCCTGATCGACTCGTCGTGGTAGTCGTAGCCGACGAACTCGGAGTCCGGGAAAGCCAGGGCCATCAGGATCGTGCTCGCCCCGTGCCCACATCCCACATCGGCGACCTTCGCGCCCTTCCGCAATTTGTCGACGACGCCGTCCAACGCCGGTAACCACGAGTCGAGCAAGCTGGTGTTGTAGCCGGCGCGGAAGAATCGTTCGGTGCCTTCGAAGAGGCACGGGTGGTGATCGCCCCACTCCATGCCTGCGCCCGTCCTGAAGTTCTCCAGTGTCCGCCCGAGCGCGTGGAAGGTGGCCTCGACGATGTTGTAGGCGCCGGGCATGTCGACCGGGCCGTTGGGATCGGTCAGGCACAGCGCCTGTTCCGGGCTGAGCGACCACTCGTCGGAATCGGGGTGGTACTGCACGTAACCGCCCGCCCCCTGATTGCCGAGCCATTCGCGGACGTAGCGCTCGTCGGTGCCGGTGCGCACGGCCAGTTGCGCCGCCGTCACGGGACCTTCGGCCAGTTCGCGGTACAGCCCGAGGCGGTCGCCGACCAGGATCAGGGTCGCGCTCATCGCCGCGCCCAGATCCCCGACCGCCTTGCCGAGGAACTCGTTCAGCTTGGTCTCGTCCACAGACATGTCGCCTCCTTCGCGATTCGCCCTGAAGTCAATGGTGACGACGGCTTCTCGGCGTGGGCGCAAAACGGACAACATCCCCCGATCGGAGGACACGCGGTTCATCCCCGCGATCATCCGGTCGCCCGACAGACCGCAGGCCCGCGAGGCGGCATCCTTGAGTCATCGCAGGAACGATCCGGCGTAGAAACTCAAAAGTCAACTCACACAAAGGATTCGACATGATCAAGAACGTCTTCGCCCGCTATCTGGCTCTGCTGCTCATCGGTGGCGCCCTGATCGGCGGCGCCGCGGTCGCCCTCGCCGGGATGGCCAGCGCGCAAACGACAAGCACGTCGGGCTACAACTACGCGCCGACGGTGAAGGCCCATGCGGCGCCCACGCAGCAGCCCGGCTGGCACCACCACCACGGCGTGTGGCACATCGAGAGCCTCGCGAAGTAAGCCGCTCGCGTTGCTGACCCCGGGATGAAATCTTGACAGTGACAAGTTAGAAGCGCATAGTCGTAGCAGAACTAGCCACTGTCTAGATCATCACGGGAGGCACCATGACCGCGCCCATCACCCCGACTCTCCGCGCAGGCGACCGCGAACGGCAGCAGACTGCCGATCAGCTGGGGTCGGCGCTGGCGCAGGGCTACCTCGAGATGGCCGAGTACGAGACCCGGCTGCAACGGGCCTTCGCCGCCCACACGACCGCCGAACTCCGCGACCTCGTCGCCGACCTGCCCCTGGCCCAGCTCCGCCGCAACGACCCGCGCCGCCGCGAGGCCCGACGCAGGGCCGCCCGCCGCAGCGTCCACGTCCACCTGGCCGGCTACCTCGCGATGGTCGTCATCGTGCTGACGGTGTGGCTCGCCGTCGGACTGACCGCGGGCGCCTGGTACTTCTGGCCGGTCTGGCCCATCCTCGGCGCGGGCATCGGTGTGCTCGGCCACGCCCTGCCGATCCGACATGCCTTCGCGTGTTCCGGACGTCAGGGCTCGATCAAGCCGGCCCGAATCGCGTAGCGCGTCAACGCCAACCGGTCGCGCAGGCCGAGCTTGGCCAAGGTGTTCGTGCGGTGCCGGTCGACTGTTTTGGCGCTGATGCCCAGCGTGTTGGCGATCTCGCGCGAGGAGTACCCCTCGGCGACGAGCTTGAGCACCTCCTCCTCACGCGGGGTCAGGATGGTGTCGGGCAGCGCGTCGCCCTGACGGGCGCGGTGCAGGTAGTCGCGGATCAGCGCGGTGACCGCGCCCGCATAGAGGAACGGCTCGCCCCGCAGGGTCGCCCGGCACGCCTCGAGCAGGTCGCGATCGGCCACCGACTTCAGCACATAGCCCGACGCGCCCGACTTCAGCGCCTCGAAGAAGTACTGCTCGTTGTCGTACATCGACAGGATCAGGATGCGCACGTGCGGATGGCTCCGGTTGATCTCGCGCGCGGCCTGCAGGCCCGTCATCCGCGGCATCGCGATATCGAGGATCGCCAGATCGGCGGGAGTGGTGTCGAGCGCGGCGACCGCCTCGTGGCCGTCGGCGGCCTCGGCCACCACCTGCAGGTCGGGTTCGGCGTCGAGAATCATCCGCAGACCGCTGCGCACCAGGGCGTGGTCGTCGGCGAGCAGAATCCGCGCGGGCTGCGCCAGCATCAACGCACCCGCTCGCCGAGCGGTATGACCAGACGGACCTCGGTGCCCTCGCCCTTCGGCGAGTCGATCGTCAGGTCCGCGTTCACCAGCAGCGCGCGCTCGCGCATCCCGTTGATCCCCGCCCCTTCGGTGACCACACCGCCCTTGCCGTCGTCGGCGATGCGCAGGGTCAGCCTGTCGCTGGTGGCGTGCAGGTCGAGCCAGACCTTGCTCGCGTCGGCGTGGCGCGCGATGTTCGTCAGGCTCTCCTGCGCGATCCGGTAGCACACCAGCTCGACGTCGTGCTGCAGCCGATTCGACTGCGGCTCAATGTGTTTGACCACATTGATACCCGCCGCGCGAGTGAACTCGGTACACAGAGCGGCCAGCGCACTGTGCAGACCCAGGTCTTCGAGCGCGTCGGGCCGCAGCCGTCGAGCAATGCTGCGCACCTCGTCGAGGCCGGCGCGCACCGCCTCCTGCGTGCCCGACAGCTCGTCGCGGATCTCGTCGGGAGCCCGGTCGACGGCGCGCTTGAGAATCAGCAGCGCGACCGTCAGGGTCTGGCCGATCTCGTCGTGCAGTTCCCTGGCGATCCGCTGGCGCTCGTTCTCCTGCGCGGCCAGTGCCGACGCGCTGGCCGTGGTGCGCTCCCATTTGAGCATCGGGGCGAGGCTGCGCCGCAGCAGCACCGCGTTGGCCGTCAGCATGATCGCCAACCCGACCACCAGAACCGGGATCTCGGTCAGCTTGATGCGTGCCGACACGGTCGCCGGCGACAGCGCCAGGATCAACGTGCCCAGCACGAAGATCAGGCCGTTGATCAGGAAGACACGCCTGAACAGCGCGGCCGCGGCGGTGCGCGCCCGGTTCATGTCCTCCACAGTGGTCCGACTCGCGCCTGTTTGTCCATAAGGTCCGTTCCCCACCCGAAATGGGGGTCGCACCCGATGGTCTAACGCCGCCCCGGTTTTCACACTTGCGGCGAGATGATCGGAGAACGAGGACGATGACTGTCACCGCCAACGCCGCCGGGAACGAAATCATGCAAGCACACGAGATCGCCGTCACTCCGCCGACGGTCCGGACCGACGACCCGGTGTCCAAGGCCGTGCAGTTGATGGTGGTCAACCGGTTGCCCGGCCTGGT